>JBGSOJ010000070.1:0-9730 GCA_041739175.1 Sphingomonadaceae bacterium | reverse complement strand
CGTGGCCGCCGCCGCTTTGCCATCGTCCAGCATCAGCACCACGGGCGCCGCCACCACGCCTGCCTTCATCAACGGCACATGATCGCCGTTAAGGTCGGAGAGCGCGCACGACTCATCAAGCGACGCACCCGCCGCCGCTGGCGTCGCATAGGAAAGGCCGAACCCATAGCCAAACAACGGCGCATAACCCGCATCACCCGTATTCAGCGAAAACTGATCGCAGCGCGCCGGCCATGACATCGGCAATCGTCCGGCAAAGTCATAGCGCGGTCGTCCATCTGCGCCCGCCATCAGGACATCGGCAACGCCGGCCCCTTCACTGCCCGGCAGCCATGCAGCGACAAAGGCATCGGCGGCGTTCATTTCGGGGTTCACCCACATCGGCCGCCCCGACAGGAACACCGCCACAACGGGAATCCCTTGCGCTTTCAAGCGGTTCATCGTCGCCAGCGCGCTGGCATCGCCATAATCGAGCGATTTTACATCGCCGGAAAATTCGGCATAGGGTTGTTCGCCAAACACAACCACGGCAACATCGGGTTTGCGCGCAAAAGCCCCATCGGCGGAGGTTTCAACGCTGCCGCCGCTGGCCTTTGCGGCATCGGCGAACCCGGCATAAATGCTGGTTGCGCCGGGGAAGTCGGCGTTGGTCAAATCGCCGCCGCCCTGCCAGGTGATGGTCCAGCCGCCTGCCTGCTGCGCTATCGAGTCCGCGCCTGATCCGGTGATGAGCACATGCGCGCCCGCCTTAATTGGCAGAACATTATCGTTTTTCAGCAGCACCAAAGATTGCCGCACCGCATCGCGGGCAATCGCCCGATGCTCCGGCGTGCCCAGCCCGCCCTTAGGCAAAGCATTGGCGCGCGCCGAGGGCTTGGGCTTGTCGAACGCGCCATAAGCGAATTTCACTTTCAGCACGCGGCGCACCGCCTCATCCAATCGGCTCATCGGGATTGCCCCGCTTTTCACATCGGCAACAGTGTTGGCGTGCAGCGCCTTCCAATCTTCAGGCACCATAAAAATATCGAGGCCGGCGTTAATCGCCGCCGCGCAGCTGCTGTTGGTGCAGCCGGGGACTTGCCCATGGCCATTCCAATCGCCGACGACCAGCCCGTCAAAGCCCAATTCGCCGCGCAACACATCGGTCATCCAATAGCGGCTGCCGTGCATTTTGGTGCCGTTGATTGAGGAAAAACTGGCCATTACCGTTTGCGCCCCCGCATCAAGTGCGGGTTTGTAAGGGGTAAGGTGGACGGCACGAATATCCGCCTCGCTGCCCTTCGTATTGCCTTGGTCGATGCCATCGGTGCCGCCATCGCCGAAAAAGTGCTTGGCGGTCGCAATCACGCGGTTTTCGCCCAAGAAATCCGCGCTGCCCGGACGGCCTTGCAAGCCATGAACCATGGCGGCGCCGAGGTCGCTGACCAGTTTAGGATCCTCGCTATAGCTTTCGTAAGACCGCCCCCACCGGTCATCGCGCACCACGGCCAGCGTCGGCGCAAAGGTCCAGTCGATGCCTGTCGCGGCAATTTCCGCCGCCGTCGCTGCGCCGATTTGTTCGACCAACGCCGGATTGCGCGCCGCGCCAAGACCAATGTTGTGCGGGAACAATGTCGCACCGACGACATTGCTGTGCCCATGCACCGCGTCGGTTGCCCAAAGCACGGGAATGACCGGGCTGCCGTCCGCCATTGGCGCGGTGCTGGCCTCCCAATATTCATCGGCGAGTTTCAACCAATCGCTGGCGGGGGCGCGTTCGTTGCCATAAGGGCCGCTGTTCCCGCCGTTCAGGATGGTGCCGAACCGGTATTTGCGCACATCATCGGGGGTGATGGTGGAAATATCGGGCTGAATCAGCTGCGCCACCTTTTGCTCGACCGTCATTTTGGCCAGCATCCCGTCGATTTGCGCATCAACCGATTGCGGCGCGGCGGCAATCGGCGCGGGCGCGGCATTCTCAGCCACTGGCGCGCACGCGGCCAAGGCAGCGGTGGATAAAGCCAAAACGGCCACGGATTTCAGCAGATAGCGTCGCATAATCTCTCCTCACGCTCGCCCCTGAAGGCGGGACGGTTTCTATCGGTTATGGGGCTTTGGCGTCGCCGCGCCGCTGATAAACGCGGACATAGTCGACCTCCATCGCGGCAGGGAAGGCGTCGGCGGAAATGCCCTGCTCCCCGCCCCAGGTGCCGCCGACGGCGACATTCAGCAAAAGGTGCATCGGCGCATCAAACGGCCATTTCGCCGGATCGCCATCGGTGTTGATCTGCATAAAGCGCGGTTGATCATCGACGCCCATGATGAGGTAATCGGGGGTCCACCACAATTGGTAACGGTGCATCGCGCTGCACGCCGTCGGCAACGGGGTTTTGACCAGATTATGCGTGCCAAGCACATGGTTCAGCGCCTTGGTATGCACGGTTTGGTTAAGCTCGCCGGGCACAAAGCCGACATGCTCCATAATATCAATTTCGCCGCCATCGGGCCAACGGATGCCATCCGCCTCAGGCAGCATCCAGATTGCGGGCCATGTGCCGACGCCGCAGGGCAATTTGGCGCGGATCTCATAAAAGCCATAGGTCCACGCCGCCCGCCCCTTGGTCATCAGGCGGGTGGAGGTGTATTTCTGCCCGCCGTAATCGGGGAAATCGCGCGCGTCCAATTGCTCCGCGTGCGCCTCGATTATCAGGACGCCGTCCGCGATCCGCACATTTTTGGGCCGCGCGCGGGCGTAATATTGCGCCTCTTCGTTGTACCAGCCCTGCTTATTGCGGTGCGTGTCATAATCCCATTTGGCGGGATCGGGCATTCCGTCGGTGTCAAATTCATCGCTGAATACCAACTGATAGCCGATGGGCGCGTGATCGGGTTCGCGCGCATCCTGCGCCGCAGCGGGGGCGGAAAGCCCCAAACAGACGGCACCGATAAGACCGATTTTCAGCAGGGATTTCAACGCACATACTCCTCTATCGCCGCCAAAAAGGGGGCCGGACGCGAACGCCCGGCCCCCATGTCGTTTAGAAATCGACGCGGACTTGGAAGGTATAACGCCGGTCATTGCGGAACGCGGAGCGCGTGACACGGTTGCCATCGAAATCAATAACTTGCGATGTGCGCGTTACCGAGTCCAACAGGTTTGAACCCTGCGCACCGATCTTGATATTGTCGGTCACGCTAAAGAATACCGAGCCATCCATTTGCCCCGTGGCCTCACCATAAATCGGGGAGAACGGGAAGATGACATCGCGCGGCGTTTGCAGGTAATCGGACCGCCAGTTATACGCAACACGCGCGGCAAACGGTCCCTTTTCATAGAACAAGGTCGCGTTGACGGTGTGTTTCGAGACGCCGGGTTGCGGCAAATCGCCGAACACATCGCCCGAGCTGCCGAAATCCTTTGAGTCGATATAAGTATAGGTCAATTGCGTGCCAAAGCCGCTGAACAGGCCGGGCAGGAAGTCCCATGCGTGCTGATAGGCGACCTCAACCCCGCGCAATCGCGCCTCACCAAAGTTCACCGGACCGTTGACCTCAACCGAGGTGGTGACACCCGACGGGCTGGTGAAGCTACGCAGCGACGGCCCGCCACCGAACAGGTTGCTGAAGTCCTTTTGGAACAAGGCAACGCTGACCGAACCCACTTCGGCGAAATAATATTCGAGCGACAAGTCATAATTCCACGATTCCACCGGACGCAGCAAGCGGTTGCCGGTGAAAATCTGGAACAACGGACCGGTTTCGAGCAGGCCCGCCTGCAACAGGTCGGTCGTGTTGTCACTTATCGCGCCGCCGGTGGCAAAGGCGGAGAGATCAGGACGCGAAATGCCCTTTGACGCGGCAAAGCGGAGCAAGAGACCGCCGCCAAAGTCCAGCTTCGCATTGAAACTGGGCAACCAGTTTTCAAATTCGATATTCGCGCTGTCGTTGATGACTTCGCCGGTGAACACACTGGCAAACTCGGCCTGCCGCGCGACCGATAGGCTGCAATAGCCGGGCGCCGCTTGGCCGGGTTGGACATTGGCACATGACGTTTGCAATTCCGCCACCGTCACGCGGCCATCGTTGTTGGTGTCAAAAAAGCCGCCAAATGGGAAGTTGATTTGCCCGCCACTTTGCACCGTGGTTTTGACAAAACGCGCGCCGATGTTGCCGCTTAATTTCCAGCCATTGCCGAAATCGGTGCCGAAATCGATCCGGCCATAGAACGCCGCCGTGCTTTCATCGACATCGGAAATCTCGCCCGGCAACCATGGGCCACCCGCAACATTGCCGGTGCGCGCCGAAATCGGGAACCACGCATTGGGAGTCAAACTAAACGCGGTAATCTGGTTTGCCTGCGGCGTAATGACACCGTTCAGATAGTCGGCAACCAAGTCGTCACCGCCGAAAAATACGGCGGAACCATTGCCAAACGGAATCGGCACTTGGCCGCGTTGGAAGCCTTCACCGAATGGGCTACGGACCGCATCAAAGTCAAAATCGCTGGCATAGGCGCCGCCTGCACCGAACGCTTGGGGATCATCACCGTTCCAGTTGCCGTTCCGGCCCGTCCATGGCGCGCCCAAATTGCCCCAGTTGGAGAAATTCGCGCTGCGCGACACGCGGTTGCGCTCGGCCCAGCGGGCACCGAAACGCGCGCTTTTGAAGAAGCCCGTTTCGCTGATGTCGTAATCGACATCAAATTTCATGCTGGTCAAATCGCCTTCGTTGGCCACTTGGTTGTCGATTAAGAACCAATACAGGCTGCGCGTCGGGTCGGTGAAATAGGAATCGGGCGAGTTCGTCGTGCCCGGCTCAAGGAATTGCACAATCGGCGTGTTGCCGCTGTTGTCGATATAAATATCGGAATAGGTCTGCATCGCGGCGATAAAGCCATCCTCAGTCCGGTCCGAATTGATATGCTGCGCCTCGATATTGATCCGCAGGCCATCGGTTGGGATGAGGTCGATGTCGATCGAGAAATCCTCGGTCGATGCTTTATCCTTGCGTTGGAAACGCAGCATTTCGGTAGGAATACCACGACCGCCGGTGAACGGCTGCGCCTGCGTCAGGGTGCCGGTTTGGAAAATACCAGCATCGTTAAAGGTCCATGTCGATCCGGGTGCCGGGATCGGGAAAAGGCCATCGTCGTTGACCAAGGCCAGCGCCGAAAACTCGTCAATCGACGCCTCGGTTTCCGCGCGCAGATATTCGAAGGTGATCAAGGCGCGGCCGTCGTTGCTTTCATATTGCAAAACACCGGAATAGGCGCGGCGGTCACGCTCCAACCCCGTGGTACGCACGCCGCCGCCCTTTGGTGCGACAACAGTATTGGGTGGCGGGAAGTTGGTGGCATCGAATTGCGGCGCACCGCTATAACCGCCGGAACCTACAGCAACAATACGAATACACCGGCCATCCAAAGTATCGGCGCGGTAGCATGGGTCGGTAATTTGCGAGGCATCGGTCTTGGTCACCAATTCGCCCTGCGTATAGCCGAATTGCACGCCAAACCGACCAACCGGGCTATCCCAGCTATTGGAGATCAGGCCAGAAAAGCCGGGCGACCATTCTTTGGCCAAATCGCCATAGTTCGCCTCAACCGTCCCTGCGATCTTAAAGCCATTGGTGTCCAATGGTTTGCGCGTCACCAGATTAACGGTGCCGGAAATGCCGCCATCAATCATGTCCGCCGTGGTGTTCTTAAACACCTCAACGCGGCCCAGAAGTTCGGGCGAGACGTCGTTAAAGCTCAACTCGCGCCCGCCATTGGCGGAGAAAATGTCGCGGCCATTCAGTTCAGAGCGGACATAGGGCAGGCCGCGGATGATTACACCCGAACCCTCAACCGAGAAACGGTCAGGGTCATTGCGCTGCTCAAAGCGGGAGATGTTGACGCCCGGAACGCGTTGCAATGCCTCGGCCACCGACCGGTCGGGGAGCGCGCCGATATCCTCAGCGGAGATAACGTCAACAACAGTATCGGAGTCGCGCTTTACATCCTGTGCATTGCCAAGCGAAGCGCGGAAACCGGTAACGACGATTTCGTCCTCAACCGTTTCGGTGGCCTCCGCCTGCTCCGCATCCTGCGCAAAAGCAGCGCTTGGCGTAAGCAACATGGCGGCAAAGGCCGAAGTGCCCGAAAGCAAAGCCAACCGGTTGAACGATGCGCGGGTGCGCGGCGTAGTGTTATGAAGCATCAAACTTCCTCCCCGTGTGATGGACGTTATTGTCCTGTTGGGATTTTTCTATCCAAATGTGAGAGCGTTCACAAGAGGAAAATGAGCGTTCACATTTTGCGCTTTTCACTTTGTGCTGCTAACTGTATCTATGACGCAACAGGTATGACAGACCGCATAGCGCGGCGACGGAAGAGGATATCGGACGATGACGAGGGCAATCAACCACATCATTATCGTGGGCGGCGGCACCGCCGGATGGATGGCGGCGGCGGCGCTTTCGCGGCTGAAATCCAGCCATGATCTAACAATCACAGTTATCGAATCGGAAGCCATCGGCACCGTTGGCGTGGGTGAGGCGACGATTCCGCCCTTTGTCGATTTCAACCAATTGCTGGAGATTGACGAGCGCGAAATGCTGACCGCGTCGCAGGGCACGTTTAAGCTGGGCATCCAATTCGTCAATTGGGGGCAGGTCGGGCAAAGCTACATCCACCCGTTTGGCAATTATGGCTACACCATCGACGGCGTGTCGTTCCACCACATCTGGCACCATTTCCGCAGCAAGGGCGACAATCGCCCAATTCAGGTGTTCAATCTGGAAACTATGGCGGCGCATTTTGGCAAGTTTGCGCGCACCGAGGATTACGCGCGCGAAGATTTGCCGCCGATGAATTACGCCTATCATCTGGACGCGGGCCGCTACGCCCAATTCCTGCGCCGTTATGCCGAGGCGCGCGGCGTGGTCCGGCGGGAGGGCAAAGTCACCGATGTCGCATTGGACAGCGAAACCGGCTTTGTCACATCGGTCACGATGGACGATGGCGCGGTGGTTGCGGGCGACTTGTTTATCGATTGCAGCGGCTTTCGCGGGCTGTTGATTGAGCAGGCGCTGCAAACGGGATATGAGGATTGGTCCAACTATCTGCCCATGAACCGCGCCGTGGCGTTACCGTGTAAGCGCGACGACGGCAGCGGCCCTGCCCCCTTCACCCGCGCAACAGCGCATGGCGCAGGCTGGCAATGGCGCGTGCCTTTGCAACACCGCAACGGCAATGGCCATGTCTATTGCAGCGAATTTATGTCCGATGATGAGGCGCACGGCATTTTGCTTGCCAATCTGGATGGCAAGCCGACGGCGGAGCCCAATTTCCTGCGCTTCGTCACCGGACGGCGGAAGAAATTCTGGAATAAGAATGTCGTCGCTCTGGGCCTCGCGGCGGGCTTTATGGAGCCGTTGGACTCAACCTCGATCCACCTCATCAACACCGGCATCAACAAATTGATCGCGGTGCTTTCGCTGGATGGGATTACCCCGGCGCAGGAAAATTCGTTCAACCGGCTGACGGGGAAGGAATATGAGCGGATTCGCGATTTCCTCATCCTGCATTACAAAGCAACACAGCGTGATGACACGCCGTTCTGGCGGCACGCCCGAACCATGGCGGTGCCCGACAGCCTGACCGAGAAAATGGACCTGTTCCGCACCAATGGCCAAATCTTCCGCGAGGATGATGAGCTTTTCACCGAAACAAGCTGGGCGGCGGTGATGATGGGGCAAGGGATCGCGATGAACGGCCACAACCCCATGGCTGACAGCGCAGGCGGCGGCGATGTGCGCGCGGAGTTCGACGAAATCGAGCGCTCCATCCGGCATCTGGTGCAACATATGCCGACGCATCAGGATTATCTGGCGCGGTATTGCCCCGCCCCGATGTAAGTGCCCCAATGTGAGCGCCCACATGGGATCAGGCTTAGCGGCATATGCGCAATTGCGCTTGTCATTGCGGTAACTTAGTAGGTAAAGCGTAATATTATGCAGGGAAGGTTTGAGCAGGGATGACGGGTGCGATGACGGGTTCCGGCTCGGTCACGATTGAGCATGTGGCGGAAATGGCGGGGGTTTCTCGGCAAACGGTTTCGCGTGTCATTAACAACTCCCCCAATGTAAAACCTGCGGTTAAGGAACGCATTCAGCAGGCGATTGACCATTTGGGCTATGTCCCCAACATCGCCGCACGGCGGATGGGCGGGGCGAAGTCGTTCCTTATCGTTGCGATAAACGACCGCCACCGCACGCTGGAAAACTGGCGCGCGGGGCATGGCAATGACTGGGTGGACCAGATGCTCTACGGCGGGATGACCGCGGCGGAAGCGCACGGCTATCACATGCTGTTTGAGTTGGTCGATGCCGACCCCGAAATGGCGAGCGCGCAATTGGACCGCATCATTGCCTCGCTTCGTCCCGATGGCATTATCCTCACCCCGCCGCATAGCCAGAATGAAGCGTTGGTGGCGCTTTTGGCGGCGCGCAAGATCGGCTGCGCGCGCATCAATGTCCCCGATGAATTTGCCGGGGTGACCGTGCGGATGGATGACCGCGCCGCCGCGCGCGAAGTCACCGATTACCTCATCGGCCTTGGCCACCGGCGCATTGGCTATCTGTCGGGCGGGCGCGATTATGCCGTCTGCCTCGACCGGCTAAGCGGGTATAAGGACGCGATGGCGGCGGCGGACGTACCGCTGAATCCCGATTGGGTGCGGGAGGGCGGGTTCCTGTTCGACCCCGCCTCACGCGAGACCGACGCCCTGTTGGCGATGCCCGACCGGCCGACCGCGATTATTGCCGACAATGACGAAATGGCATTTGCCACACTCCACGCCATTGACCGCGCCGGATTGCAAGTGCCCGGCGATGTGTCGATTGTCAGTTTTGAAGATACGCCGGGCGTCCGGTTCAGCGTGCCGCCGCTCACCGCTGTCCGCCAACCCATATCGGACATAATTGGCGCAGCGGTGGAGCGGCTGATCGCGCGCGCCAATGGCGATGACACCGATGGCGTGCTCACTTTGCCGCACACGCTGCGCATTCGTGGCACCACCTGCGCACCTAAAGCGTAGCCCAAGCATAATGGCCGCCCGCCTGCCGTTTCCATGGGCCTATTGGGCGGCGCATTTGGGGTTGATGATTGCCTATATCCCGGTCTTTGGCCTGTTTCTGCCGGTGCGGGTGGCGCAGTTATCGGACATGCCGCTGACCCACCAATCGGGGATCGTGCTTGTTGGCTCAATCACCGCCAGCTTTGCAGGCGTGATGGCGGGACGGCTAAGCGATGCCGTATTCGCGCGCACCGGATCGCGCAGGCCTATGCTTTGGGCGGGGTTGGAAGTCATTGCGGTCAGCTATGTCCTGTTCGCCATGACGGGCGGTTTGATCGGCGTGCTGGCGGCGGTCATCATCCTGCAAATCGGAATAAACCTGACTTTAGCGGGGCTTAACGCCCTGTTCGCGGTGCATGTCGCGGCGCAGGATAAGGCACCTTTGGCCAGCATCATCAACCTTGGCCTGCCGATTGCCAATTTGGGATTGGTGCTGATCGGCGGAGCGGAGGCCGATGGCCTTGGTGTGCGGTTGGCCGCGCTGGGTGCTTTATCCTTTGCAATGTTCGCGCCGATTTTGCTGTGGCGTGCATCGGCGGCGGCGGCGGTTCTGACGGAGCGGCCTTCGCACTGGGTTTACGCGGTGCGGCCCGCTGGCCCCGTCTGGCTGGCGTTGTTTTCGGCGCGCAGTT
>JBGSOJ010000069.1:0-1774 GCA_041739175.1 Sphingomonadaceae bacterium | reverse complement strand
CTGCGCCATGCCGCGCCGCCTTCGCCTTTTGCTGATCCTTGTGCTGGCGGCGGTGAGCGTTTTGGGCACGCGCACTATCGTCCCCAACCGCAGCCAGACAGTCGCCGCGATGCCCGTGTCGCTAAACCCCGAACACCCAGCCGAGCGCCAAGTCGGCGCGCTGCAATTCATCGGCGCGTGGCATTTGCAAAGCGACAACAGCGATTTTGGCGGCTTTTCCGCGCTTGGCCGGCTGGCCGATGGCCGGTTTGTCGCAGTCAGCGATGCGGGGTGGATGGCGGGTTTCCGCCTGACCCCGTCGCCGCGTGCGGCGCGCATAACCGACAGCTTCATTGTCCGCCTGCCGGGTGCCGAGGGGATTGGTCCCGATGGAGCGGAGTTGACCTATGTGGACCGCGATTCGGAATCCATGACCAGCGATGCCGAGCGCGGCACCTTCTGG
Source organism: Sphingomonadaceae bacterium (assembly GCA_041739175.1). Classification (GTDB taxonomy): domain Bacteria; phylum Pseudomonadota; class Alphaproteobacteria; order Sphingomonadales; family Sphingomonadaceae; genus JBGSSR01. The sequence goes on along the minus strand of JBGSOJ010000069.1, from coordinate 1,332 downwards.
ATTGGTTACGAAAACCGCAATGCGATTCGCCGCATCGATGGCGGCTTTGTGCGTGTGGAGGGCATGACGCAGCCCGCACAAATGGCGCATTGGCCCAGCAACGGCGGCGCAGAGGCGATTGTTCGCCTCTCCGACGGGCGCTTTTTGGTCTTTGCCGAAACCGCCGAAGTGGACGGTGGCGCAACCGAAGTTCTGCTGTTCCAAGGCGATCCGGTGGAGCGCGCGACGCAAATCCAACGGCTGACCTACGCCGCGCCCGATGGTTACCGTGTTACCGATGCCGCGCAATTGCCGGGCGGTGACCTGCTTTTGCTGAACCGCAGCCTTAATGTGCCCAAAGGTTTTACGGCAAAATTGACGCGCGTGCCGGTTGCCGACATCCGCGCCGGAACGGTGCTGCGCGGGAAGGAAATTGCCGCGCTTGCCCCACCGTTCACCGTCGATAATATGGAGGGCCTGCTGATTGAGCGCGGCACCGTTGGCGCGCGCGCGGCGACGCTGATCTGGATGATATCCGACAACAATTATTTTGCATTGCAGCGCACTTTGCTGATGCAGTTCGCGCTTTTTGATGACGCGCCGCCGCCTGCCGCTGCGCCCGGCTTTCAATCGCGGTAATTGGCCCAAGCCCCCTTCACATTCGCACGCCAAAGGCCCAAATAGAGTGCAGTGGATTTTACGAAGGAGGCCGATTTGGCAACGCAGGGTTTGACGCACGACGAACAAAAGGCGGTTGACGCCTTCCGCGCATCGGTGGTGGAGCCGTCGATGACGCAATTGGTCATCCTCGATTTCTGGGCCGAATGGTGCGGCCCGTGTAAGCAGCTTGGCCCCGTGCTTGACAAAGTCGCCGCCGATTACGCCGATAAGGGCGTGGTGCTGGTGAAATTGGACGTCGACGCCAACCCGTTCATCGCGGCGCAGTTTCAGGTGCGCTCCATCCCGACGGTCTACGCCATGTTTCAGGGGCAACCGGTCGCCGATTTAACCAATGCACGGACCGAGCCGCAGTTGAAGGCGTTGCTGGACCAATTGCTGGCGAAATTGCCGGTGCAGGCGGCGGGCGCGGCCCCCGATATTACGCCCTTGCTGGCCGAGGGTGAGGCATTGCTCAGCGCGGGGCAGGCGGAAAACGCCTATATGGCCTTTGGCGAAGCGTTGCAGATTGTGCCCGATTCGCCCGAGGCCGTCGGCGGGCTGATCCGCGCGATGGTCGCTATGGACCGGCTGGAGGAAGCCGCCGGAATGCTCTCCAATATGCCGGAAGAATTGGCGGGCGACGCCGCGATTGACCGTGCCCGCGCCGCACTGACGCTGGCGGAGGGGCGCGCG
>JBGSOJ010000039.1:0-1800 GCA_041739175.1 Sphingomonadaceae bacterium | reverse complement strand
TTCCCGCTGCGCGCATTGCCGCGCCGCAAGTCGCGCCCGATTTGGAGGACGGCACCCGCCTTGCCGCGCAATTCTCCGCGCCGGAGTTAATCCGTGACGAGGATGGCCTGCGCTTGCGCTTTGCTTTGGGTATCGGCAATTTGGGGGATATGGCGGCGCGCGACGTCGCCATTCGCACCGTCCTGCTCACCGCTGCGCCCGATAGTGATCGCGCAGTTGCCGCATGGATGGGCAATCCTACGGGACCAGCGGCGGCAACCGTACCGACGATCGACGGCGGCAGCCAGACGACGATAACCGGCGATATCCGGCTATCGGCAGATCAAATCCGCGCCATGACGATGCAGGGCAAAGTCATTTTTGTGCCGATGTTCGCCATCAGCATCGATTATATCGGAGCCGAAGGGCTTGACCGGCTAAGCGAGGTATATGTCATTGGCCTGCCGCCCGAGCGCGCAGCGACCAACGGCGCGGCACGCGTCTTGCCCCTGCCCCATGACGACACTTTGCCCCGCCGATGGACCGATTTGGTGCACCGGCGCGCCGACATAGCTGGTTGAATCTGACCCCATCGGCACAAATGCCACAGTTGCGAAATTGTCACAAAGTGCCGCATTTGCCCCCTCGACAAAGGCTTGGCGCGCCGATTATCCTGCTCGGCCAAAACAAAAAGAATCGTCACCATAATAGCCGCCCGCACCCAGGGGGCCAAAGTCAAGGAAACTGCCCATGGATCTCCTCGTTTCGACCGACTGGTTGGCCAATGAAATGGACGCCTCCGACTTGCGCATTATTGACGCAAGCGCGTTTCTGCCCGGATCAGGCCGCGATCCGCAAAAGGAATATGAGGGCGGCCACATTCCCGGTGCCGTCTTTATGGACCTCGGCGAAATTGCCGACAATGACCCGTTGCCCAACATGCTGCCCAGCGCCGAAAAATTCGCCAGCCGGATGCAAAGCCTAGGCCTTGGCGATGGCAGCCGGATCGTCATCTATGACGACAGCCCGCTGAAAAGCGCCGCGCGCGCGTGGTGGATGCTGTCGCTGCACGGCGCGCATTCGGTTGCGGTTCTTGATGGCGGCCTCGCCAAATGGAAAGCAGAAGGCCGTCCCTTGGAAACCGGCAAGCCGACGCTGCGCCACCGTCACTTCACCGTTTGGAAGGATGAAGGCGCGGTCGCAACCAAGGCCGATGTCCTCAAAAATCTGCACGGCAAAGAGGCGGAACTGGTCGATGCCCGCCCGCCCGAGCGTTTCAAAGGCGAAGGTGAAGAACCGCGCCCCGGTTGCGATGTTGGCCATATCCCCAGTGCAATCAATATCCCACACAGCAATTTCTTCAACGCCGACGGCACCTACAAAACAGGAGCAGCGCTAAAGGCGGTTTTCGCAGATGCCGGGGTTGATCTCGACAAGCCAATGATCACCAGTTGCGGCAGCGGCATGACCGCCGCTGTTCCGACCTTTGCCGCCGCTATGTTGGGAAAAAAGGACGTACGGCTCTATGATGGCAGTTGGGCCGAATGGGGCGCGGACAAGGACTTGCCAAAAGATTTGGCGTAAGCCCATCGCACGGGCGTCATTATCGGGGGAATGAGGATGCAGGCAAACAATTCGATTGTGTTCGTGGGCTTTGCCGTCATCCTTATTCTCGTCTCCGCGCTGGCCTATATGGTTGGGAAACAGGACGCGCCGTCCCCTGCCGCAGTGTCGGCGGCGGCGGGCAAGGCCGAGACCGCGACGGCATCCACGGATGCAGCCGCCGAGGCGAAAAAGGTAGCGACCCAAACGGCGCAACCT
>JBGSOJ010000037.1:0-1894 GCA_041739175.1 Sphingomonadaceae bacterium | reverse complement strand
CCACCGGAGGCGCGCACCGCATCGACCATCGCGCGATTGTCGGCGCCGTGGCAGGTCGCCTGCACAATGACATTGCGCGACAGGCCAAGGTGATCGCGTAGCGCGAACAGCCGCTCCTTCCCCGCATCGCACGGCGTATATTTGCGTTCGGGCGCATAGGGGAAATCATCGCCGGGGCCAAAGACATGGCAATGCGCGTCCACGCTTCCTGCGGGAAGGACGAAGTCGGGTGTCTTCGGGTTGGGGTGAAAGGGCAGCCAATTGGCGTCCATTTGGAATTTTGGCATTTGAAAACTGCTCATGGCCGCATACCCTACACCAACCGTCGGATTGTACCCCTCCCCATAATGGGGAGGTAAAAGGAGTGCGCAAAACCTCCCCGGGACGGGGAGGGGGACCGCGAAGCGGTGGAGGGGTGGAGGCGCAAAGCCATCACAACCCCCGCGCCTTTAACTGCGCATCAAGGCGTGGATACACCCGCCGCGCATTGCCCTCAAAAATCGCGTGGCGCGCCTCATCCGAAATATCCAGCGCGTCGATATAGCGTTTGGTGTCGTCGAAATACTGCCCCGTTTGCGGGTCAATGCCGCGCACCGCACCGACCATTTCGCTGCCGAAGAGGATGTTCTTATTCTCAATCACATCGCAGAGCAGATTAATCCCCGGTTGATGATACACGCACGTATCGAAATACACGTTGTTCATCACATGGCTTTGCAAATCGGGCTGTTTGAGCATATCGGCGAGGCCACGATAGCGCCCCCAATGATACGGCACCGCGCCGCCGCCGTGCGGGATGATGAGGCGCAGGGTCGGGAAATCCTTAAACAAATCGCCCTGAATCAATTGCATAAAGGCAATCGTATCGGCGGCGATATAGTAGGCCCCCGTCGCGTGCATCGCGGGGTTGCAGCTGCCCGAAACGTGTATCATCGCGGGGACGTCCAATTCCACCATCGCCTCGTAAAACGGATACCAATATCGGTCGGTCAGCGGCGGATGCTTGAAATGCCCACCGCCCGGATCGGGGTTCAAATTGCACCCGATAAAGCCCATATCGACGCAGCGGCGCAATTCCGCGATGCTGCTCGTCATATCCGCCTCGGGCGATTGGGGCAGCATACACACGCCGGCGAAGGTTTCGGGATACAGGCCGACGACGCGCGCAATCAGGTCATTGCAAACCTGCGCCCACTGCACCGCCACCGACTGGTCGCCAACATGCGGGGCCATCGCCGACGCACGGGGAGAGAAGATGGTCATATCCGCGCCGCGTTCTTTGAGCAGGCGCAACTGATTCGCCTCAATCGTTTCGCGGATCTCATCGTCGGAAATATCGGGATAAGGCGGCGACGCCTCGCCCGCCCTAAACGCCGCCTTTTGCGACTCCCGCCACGCATCGTGGGCGGCGGGCAGGACGGTGTAATGGCCGTGGCAATCGATAACCAGTGTCATATGCGGGTAAGCCTTTCCAATTTTGCCACGAGACCCTCGGGCGGCGACGCCATGCCCAACGCGCCGATTTGCGCCTGCCGCAGCATTGTGCCGCGCGATTGCATGGGCGCGATGCCAAGGTGCTCCAGCGTTTTGACGACCTCCGCCATTTCGGCGGCGCGGCGCGTGCCGTGTACCATCATCCGGTCGAGGCGATAATCGGCTTGGTCGGACCAATCATTGTTGAAACTGCTCAGCACTTCGTCAGTCACCCCCGCCGACGCGCACGCAAGCAGGCATTCGGCGGTCAGCGCCTCGACGCCCTTATACATGACCGAACGCAGCATTTTGATTGTGGAGGCGCGGCCAATTTCTGCGCCAACGACGCGGATTTGGGTGAAGCCCAACGCCTCAAGCGCCGCCGCGCCCGCCTCGGCATGGGGGCCGGAAAGGAACAGCG
>JBGSOJ010000028.1:0-2160 GCA_041739175.1 Sphingomonadaceae bacterium | reverse complement strand
GCCTTGCTGCTGGTCACGCGGGCGATAACCATAAACATCGATTGGCTCGCGCCCGCCGCGTCATAGGTCATCACCATATGGCGCGGATAGGGACCAACGCGGACCATGCGCCCCGCCTTGCCGCGTGCGGGCAACAGGCCGTCCCGCGCGAACAACGCCATGAACAAAGCGCTAATCTGTGCCACTGCCATATGCCGACCAAGGCAGGTGTGCCCGCCGTGGCCGAACATCAGATTGGCATCCTGATTGCGGTTCCATTGAAACGCCCCCGGCTTGTCCCACGCGCGGCGGTCGCGCATTGCCGACATGGTGGAGACAAGCAATGTCGATCCGCCCTTGATCGTGTGGGCGCGGCCATCGACGTCAATCGTCGTATCGCGCGGGCATATCCGAAATTGCCCCGGGGCCAGCGCAGGGTTCAGCCGCCCGGCCTCCATCACCACCGCCCGCATCGTTGCCACATCGCCCATCCGCGCCGCCGTTTGCGCGGTTTTCAGCGCCTCGGGATGCTGCAAGATAACCTCAAGCATATTGCTGGCCGCCAAAGTGTTGGTGGGGATAAAGCCAGCGACCGTGCCGATGACCATCGCGCGCAATTGCCCATCGGTTAGGTTGTGCGTATCCTGCGCCCGCACCAGCCGGACCAATAGGGTATCGCCCTCTGGCCCGCCCGTTGCGGTGCCATTCGGTGCCTGCAACTCTGCCCGGACCCTATGTTTGGTGCGCGCCAAGGCATCGTCGATCACGGCCGACAATCGCCGCGAACCGTTCAAGCCCAAGGCCCGAACCTCCGGCTTGCCATAGGGATCGGCGAAAATCATCGCTGACAAAGCAATCGTCCAATCGGCGAAACCGTCAATATCATCGCAATGCAGCCCAAAAAACCGCAGCGCGATTTCGGACGGCACGCGCTTTATCAAATCCTGCACCACATCGATGCGGCCATCGGCGTTGGTGAGCAGGGCGTTGGCAAACTCGCCCGATTTTTCCGCGATCCATTCGGCGTCGCTCGGCTGGATGATGTGCGCCAAAATGCGGTTCAGGCGGTCATGCTCCGGCCCATCAAGCCCCAGCAGAAAAATCTCGCCGCCGCCCAATTCGGCCATGTCGGGGCCAAAGGGCACCGGAAAATCATCGGGCCGACGTAAAATCTCGCGCACTTGTGCATCGCGGGTGATATGGATTAGTCCGGCGAGCGGGAACACCGGCATGACCGCGCGGGATAAAGCATATATCGGCGCAATCAGGCCGCCCGTCACCGCGCCGATCAGGCGGTTCCACCGGCCTTTGGGGGCGATGCTGTCAAAATCAAAGGGCCGCAAAGCTGGCATTTGGGCGGGTTGCGGCGTTGCCAATACCGGCGCACCGGCCGTGTCACCCGATTGTTGAAAATATTTCGCGCGCGCCATTGTGTACCCTTTATGTGTCGTTGATCCTCTGCCTGTGGTTCGGGCAGGGTTAATGGTCAGTCGGTTTGCGCCCCCGATTGGTTCAATCCGGCCTTCAAAAAATCGCGCTTGGCCGGATCGATATAGGGCAACCAATCGATGAAGCGGGCGGTGAAGTCCGGCTTTATCGCGCACAATTCGGCCTCTGCGGCGTCGGCGCTGGCGGCGTCACCCAAATGACGCAACGCAGTAATCTTGACCACATGGGCGAACCAATAGGCAGGACGGCGGAGCAGCGACCGGTCCGCATAATCCAATGCCGCCGGATAATCGCCGATCATCAGATACGCGCCCGCGATCTCGCCCAGATTGAAAAACAATTCCGGGTCATTGGGGCTAAGCCGTTGGGCAAAATATAGGTTTTCCAGCGCGTCGGCATGGCGTCCCTGCACATTCAACACCGCGCCCAATTGCGTGTGCGCCATCACCAGCGACGGGTTCAACGCAATGGCGCGGCGCAGCAATGCTTCGGCACGCAGCGGTTGGCGTAACCAGCTTTCCGCTATTCCCGCCAGCATATGACCGCGTGCATCGTCATAGTCGGCGATAATGGCCTGTTGCGCCATTTGCCGTACCTTGCGAATGTCGGGATTGGCCCCGCGCGTCACCCACAATTCCCAAAGCCGAACCCACGCCGATTGGATCAGCGCTTCGGCCGCATTCGGCGCCATCGCCAGCGCCGCGTCAAAGCACGAGCGCGCCGCCGCGGCGT
>JBGSOJ010000013.1:0-14855 GCA_041739175.1 Sphingomonadaceae bacterium | reverse complement strand
TGCGCCGGTCGAGCGGGTGCCACGCGCCGCGTTCCGCGTGCTGCATTCGCGTTCAAATCCTCTTGCCGGACCGAGCGTTTGGGTTCGGTATCGGGCTTGAAAGCCTCCCAAATGACCGCGCCTTTCGGATCTCCCGTCGGCCACCCGCCATAAGTGCGACGGCCCGATGATCGCTCAATCCGCACCATGCGCGTGCCTTTCGGTGCAACAAACGGCCGAATGGGATAGGGCGTGTACGCTTTCGTGGCGAATTGCTTAAATACCGGGGCCGCAAGGCTGCCGCCCTGTGCATAGCCGCCCATGTTGCGCGGCGTGTCAAAACCCAAATACACGCCGGCAATCAAATCAGGCGAGCCGCCCACAAACCACACATTGGTTGGACCCGTGGTGGTGCCCGTTTTGCCCATCAAAGGGCGACCGAGGCTGAGCAAAGTCGTCGCCGTCCCGCGTTGCACCACCCCTTCCAGCATATGGACAACTTGATAGGCGGTAATCGGGTCCATCGCTTGTTTGCCCGGTGAGGCAAAGCGCGGCATGGGTTGTCCGTCCCAATCCTTCATGTTGCAGCCTTTGCAAGGCGCCCAACGTTTTGGCCAAATAACCTTTCCGCGCCGATCCTGCACAAAATCGATCACACTTGGGTCAAGCAATTTGCCATGATTGACCAAAGAAGCATAGGCATTGACCATTTTTTCCACGGTTGTATCCCCCGCGCCAAGTGCGAAGGACAGATAGGGATTATATTCACCAATACCCATGTCTTTGAATGTCTTGATCACCTTGGGCATACCGGCATCGTTGGCAGCGCGCACCGTCATCAGGTTGCGTGATTGTTCAAGCCCCCAACGCATTGTCTGCGGCCCTGCGCCCCCTGCCCCGCCAAAGTTGGTAAAGCACTTGCGGCCCAAAGTAGCCGATTGATAGACGCAAAACCGGCCGTCGACAATGATACTGGCGGGCGTCATACCGGCGTCGAGTGCGGTCGAATACACAAAGGGCTTAATCGTAGAGCCTGGCTGCCGCATCGCCTGGGTTGCGCGGTTAAAGCTGGATATGCGCGAATCGAATCCGCCCTGCATGGCCATGATCCGGCCATTGTGCGGATTTTGCACCAGCATTGCGCCGCCAACCTCTGGGATCGTTCGCAGGTTGAACAATTTGCCACCGGCGGGTGACACCGCAATGATATCCCCCACTTTTAAACTGCTTGGCGCACCCAGCAAACGCCCGTCTTCGCGGTTGGCAAAGCCGATGTCGGTGGTTTTCCCGCGCGCCGTCACCACGGCTATACGCCAATCACGGTAATCCGTGGAGATATTTGACGACGCCAGTTGTGACACCAAATCGCCATCCGTGGCCTTCAGATTGTTGATCGGCCCCTTCCACCCTTTGCCAGCGTGGTAGCGCATGAGGCCATCGCGCAACGCCTGCGTGGTCAAACCTTGCAACCGCACGTCCAGCGACGAACGGACCCACAGGCCGCCGCTGTACACGCTGAACGGACCGTCATCCTTATCCTCCCCAAATTCGTCGATCAGTTTGCGGCGCACTTCTTCTAAGAAATATCCGCCCACTTCTTTCTGCTCGGTGGATCGCTGTTCGATTAAACCCAAGGGTTTGGCGCGCGCATCGGCCATTTGGGCAGGCGTGATATAGCCATTTTTCTGCATTTCTCCCAGCACCCAATTGCGCCGCTGAAGCGCGGTTGCCGCATTTTTATCGCGGCTGTATATCTCCGGTGCCTTGGGCAAGATGGCAAGGAACGCCATCTCCTGCAATTCCAACTGCCCGACATCTTTGCCGAAATAGGCCTGGCTTGCCGCCTGCACGCCATAAGATCGCCGGCCAAGCGGAATTTCGTTCAGGTAGAGCGTGAGGATTTGCTCTTTGGTCAGCGATCCCTCGATACGATAGGCGAGGATGGCCTCCTTAATTTTCCGTGAGTAACTGTATTCGTTGGTCAAAAGGATGTTCTTCGCCACCTGCTGCGTAATGGTTGAGGCCCCGCGCGACCGTTCCCGCCCGCCGAACAGGTTATCGTACATAGCCGACGCAATGCCCGGGTAGTCCAGACCGCCGTGTTCAAAGAAGGTCTTATCTTCGGCCGACAAATACGCACCCACCAAATTGGCGGGCATATCACCATAGCGAAGCTCCACGCGCCGTTCGCGGGCATAGCTGTGCACCGGTTCGCCATAGGCATCGCGCACAATAGTCGGCAACGGCGGCTCATATTTCGCCAAAGCCGCAGCATCGGGCAAATTGCGGATCACCAACAGCCAAAAGAGAAACGACAAAAGGACAAAACCAAGCGCCGTCCAGCTCAGCCAGCGGAACCATCGCCGCTGCCACAGACTGCGCAATTGGTTAATAGCACCGCCTGATTCGCGACCGGGGCGGTAATTCTTGTCAGGTTGGGCAATATCAGTCATCGCCCATCTCTCTACCATCATCGACAGACGATGCCACAGAGAATTTGCTTGGCTATCGCGCGCGTTGTCTCAAAACACAGGCGCAGCGCGAAGCCTAGCGTATCGCCAACCGACGCGAGAAATGACCATCGACCGCGCGTGCCAAAGTGGCGGCAACATTTGCTTGCCCCGCTGCCGAGGTCAAAAATTCGGCATCCAGAGCATTGGACAAATAGCCAGTCTCAAACAACACAGATGGCGTATCGGGCGCTTTTAACACAACGAAAGACGCAAATTTATGGCTCTCCGATCGCATCGTAAGCGAACGGGCACCTTCAAAAACCAACGCTTTGGCAAAATCGGCGGAGACATTCATCGTTTCGCGCTGAGTTAAATCGATAAGGATCGACGAGACATCGCCCGTCGCTCCGCCCAAATTGACGCCGTTGATAATGTCCGCCTTATTTTCGCGGGCAGCCAGTCGCCTTGCTTCGCGGTCAGAGGCTACCTCAGACAGTGTGTAAACCGTTGCCCCGCGCGCCGTCGCATTGCCCGCGCTATCGGCGTGAATGGAGATAAACAAGTCCGCGCCCAATCGCCGCGCGATTGTGTAGCGGTCTTGCAAGATTACAAACCGGTCATCCTCCCGCGTCAACGCCACACGAACACGCCCCGTGGCAACCAATGCGTCGCGGGTGCGCCGCGCGATGGAAAGCGTCACCATCTTCTCATACGCGCCGCCATGCGGGCTGATCGCGCCGGGATCGTGACCGCCATGCCCGGCGTCAATGACCACCAAAGGCAAAGTCACATCGTTCCGGCCATATACTTTTGGCAAACCTTTGGCCGAACGCGGCGCGGGCAAATCGACGCTGACCGAATAACGGTCCTTTGGCGGTGCCTTACGAAACAAGGACGGCGGAAACAGGTCAAGCCGAAGGCGGCTTAATTGACCAAAAAAGTCAGCAGCGGCGACTGGCGCAAAAAACAAATGCAACGATTTGCCATCAGAACCGAACCGCGCCTCTTTCACCGTGACGTTTTGGGTGAGGTCAAGCACAAGCCGAGCGGTGTCGGCGCTAAATTGTCCTTGGCGGATAACACCGGCGTAGGTCATGCCCCTCGCCTGCCCCGCTTTCGCGCCGACGATGTCAACGGCAATGCGGTTGGGCTGCGTCAGACCGAAAACGCGCGCGGAGCTAACATAATCATCAAAGCGGATGACTGCGCCGCGATCAATGGCCTCTACCGCAACAATCGAACCGGCCAGCGCAGGCCCGCCGGGGAGGATTGACAAAAAGAAAAATAACAAAGCGGCCATTGCGCCTTTATGGCGACTAACGCGCCCTTTGGTCCACATTTTTTTGCTATTGTAGATGCTTAAATCCGCCACGCGCTTACCCAATCTATGCTCAAAGGATAGATGGTCAAATAAGGTTACAACGGTAAATTGGCGTATCTGGCTGTACTTAATGCCGCGTTAGCCATGAAAACATGCGGTCGCCCCTTACCCCGTCCAAATGGCGTGTTGCAGTTATGCGACTGTCCTGCTAGCAGGAAGGTCCATCGCTTGGCCTTTGTATGAAGCCTAGGATAAGATGGAATGTTTCGGACACGGGCCTGTTTCCAAATGGCGCTGTTCGATTTCTACAGGTTGACGCTGAATGTGGCATAATTATCCCGCGAGAGATGCATCGGACCCATTGGGCCGCATCGATTTTGCGGATGGATATGGCCGACCGGTCCTTCATAACCGGCGGCGCGGCGCACTTTTTGCCCGTTATGTTCGTTTAGCAGACACATTTTCAACAGAAACCCGCTCGACTGTGCCCGCCTTTTGGCCATTGTCAAATTGTTCAGAGCACGATGTCGGCATCAACAAAAACGACCCGCCCTCAGCCGCAGCAGAAATGCCCGACCGGCGGGTTTGGAGTAATTTACATGACCATGCGTATGTTAATCGACGCGCGGCACCGGGAAGAAACCCGCGTGGCCGTCGTCAAAGGAAACCAGATCGAGGAGTTTGATTTCGAGTCCGCTGAGCATAAACAGCTCAAGGGCAATATCTATCTAGCCAAAGTGACTCGCGTCGAACCGTCGCTTCAGGCGGCGTTCGTAGATTATGGTGGCAACCGCCATGGGTTCCTCGCGTTTAGCGAAATCCACCCCGATTATTATCAAATTCCCAAGGCCGACCGCGACCGCCTTCTTGCCGAAGAAGCCGAAGCCGCCGCTGAAGAAGCCGCTGCGCGCGAAATCGAGGAAGAAGAGGACGATGCACCATCGGACATCATGCGTTCTGATGTTGCCGACGAAGAACAAAGCGATTTTATCGAAATCGACACCGACACTTCGATTGATACTATCGACGTATCTGAAGGCGAAATGCCCGATGATGGCGACTATCAGGACGATTCGAACGGCTATGGCGACGGCGAAAACGGCGATAGCGATAATGGCTATGATGAAAACGCAGGCGGCGAAAATGCTGGTGGTGAAAACGGCGAAGGTGGCGATCGCACCGACCGTGACCGCAATCGCCGGGGCCGCAATGGCCGCCGCAGTGGGCGCAATGGCTCGAACAATGGATCGGGCGAAAACGGCGGCAATGGTGCGCCGCGCGGTCGTGGTGCCGCCAAAGCCAGCGACACCGCGCGCGCCAAACGCATAGCGCTGCGTCGTCGCTACAAAATCCAGGACGTCGTGCACCGCCGCCAAGTGTTGTTGGTGCAAGTTGTCAAGGAAGAACGCGGCAACAAGGGCGCGGCGTTGACCACTTATTTGTCGCTCGCCGGTCGCTATTGCGTGTTGATGCCCAACACCAGCCACGGCGGCGGCATTTCGCGCAAAATCAGCAGCGCGACCGACCGGAAGCGGCTGAAGTCGATTGTTGCCGACTTGCAATTGCCGCGCACCATGGGCTGCATCATTCGCACCGCCGGCCTGTCGCGCACAAAGGTCGAGATTAAGCGCGATTTCGATTATCTCGCCCGCCTATGGGATGAAATCCGTGACCGAACGCTGCATGGCGCAGCGCCGATGCTGATCCATTCCGACAGCGACCTGATTCGTCGCGCGATTCGCGACATCTATAACCGCGATATTGAGGAAGTGATTGTCGAGGGCGAAGAAGGCTATCGCGCCGCCAAGGACTTCATGAAGCTGTTGATGCCCAGCCACGCAAAGCGGGTGCGCCAATATGCCGATCCGGTGCCATTGTTCCAACGCTTTGGCGCGGAAGATCAATTGTCCGCGATGTACCAACCCTTGGTGCAATTGAAATCGGGCGGATATATCGTCATCAACCCGACCGAGGCGCTTGTTTCCATCGACATCAACTCGGGCCGATCGACCAAAGAACACGGCATCGAGGCGACGGCGGTTAGCACCAACCTTGAGGCGGCGCGCGAAATTGCCCGTCAATTGCGTTTGCGCGATATGGCTGGCCTCGTCGTGATCGACTTTATCGATATGGAGAATTACTCCAACATCCGCAAAGTCGAGCGCGCGATGAAAGACGCGCTGAAAAACGACCGTGCGCGGATTCAGGTTGGGAAAATCAGCAGCTTTGGCCTCATGGAAATGAGCCGCCAACGCCTGCGCACCGGCGTGCTAGAGGCGTCTACGCGTGAATGCCCGCATTGCGAAGGTACCGGCCTTGTCCGCACCGCAAGCAGTTCCGCGCTCTCCGCGCTGCGCCTGATGGAGGAAGAAGCGGCACGCGGCAAAGGCAGCCTCATCAGCCTGTCGGCCAGCAACGAAGCCGCAATCTATGTCCTTAACAACAAGCGTGCCGAACTCGCCGCGATTGAGGATCGCTATGGCGTGATGCTGGAAGTGTTGCCGAGCGGCGACATTGAGGGCGCGAAAATGATTGTCTCCGCCTCCGGCCCGCGCCCTGAAAAACGTGTCGATTATGCGCCAATGATTGAACCTTATGCTGACGATGACGATGATGACATCGTTGACGATTACGACGGCGAGGATGAAGACGATCGCGATGCCGAGGGCGAAACGGGCCGCTCCGACAAACGTGAACCGTCGCGGGCTCGCGATGGCGAGGAGGAATCCGATGGCGAACGCGCAAACCGCAAAAAGCGTCGCCGCCGTGGCCGTCGTGGCAAGGGCCGCCGTGAAGATGGCACAAACGAAGGTGCACAATTTGACGGCACAGAAATGGCTCCAGAATCCGAAGATGGCACCGAAACATCCGAGGAAACGGTGGCCGATGCCCCCGCTGAAGACGACGAAGGCAAGGCAAAACGGCCGCGCCGCCGCCGTGGTGGCCGCACCGCCGCCAGCGTAGAGGAAACAGCGAACGCTGAAGAAGCGACGGCAGACGCCGTCGCGGAACCAGCCGCGGTTGAAGTTATGCCAGAGGAGGAGGCCCCTAAGCCAAAACGTCGCACCCGTGCCAAAAAGGCGGAAGTGGCCGCGACGGAAGGCGAAACGCCCGCACCGGTGGCTGAGGACGGAGCGGACGCAGACGCAAAACCCAAACGCCGGACGCGCGCCAAAAAGGCCGATGCCGTGGTCGAGGAAAAGGCTGACGGCGCAGCGCCAGAGGCCGCAACCGAAGCTGAACAGCCCGAAAAGCCCAAACGCCGCTCGCGTGCTAAGAAGCCTGTGGACGCAGACGAAACGTCGGTGACGCGGGACGCGCCGACGGATGCTGCGGCGGTCACCCCGACGGATGATACCTCGCCTGAACCGGATAGGCAGCCTGAAACGGCGCTTGACGCGGGCGCGCCAGATACCGACACCGCTATCGAGCCAGCCGCGCAATCGGCGATGACCGACGACGCTACCCCCACCGTTGAGGGCAATGGCGATACGAAAACCAATACCGATGCGCAGCCGAATAGTGACGATGGCTATGACGGCCCGCCGCGTAAGGGCTGGTGGCAACGCACTTTTGGCTAATCGAATTTGGCGTTAGCCACGATGGGCAAATAAACGGCGCGGGGAGGTATCTTCCCGCGCCGTATTTTTACTGAATTCCAAATTTATCTTATTGTTTTGGCTTACCAATTCCATGCGCAATCATCGCGTTGGCGCGCGTGGCGATGTCCTCAGGGCTCATTTCATCGCCCCACACGGCGTAGCGCAGGCCAAGAAAGACATTCATGCCCATGATGGCCCAGGCGTGAAATTCATCGACGTCGCCGCGCACATCGCCAGCCTTTGCCGCCTCGGCCAGCCGCGCCGCCATGCGCCGCGCCGTGGTTTCATAGTGCGCGCGGTAAATATCGGGATCGACAAATTCCGCCTCATCAATAATCCGGTACACCTCTTTATGGGTGCGGACAAATTCGAGAAAGCCGGTTAACGCCGCGCGCTCGCGTTCCAGCGGTCCCGACGCCTCCGCCATTTTTGCCGCCGCCGCACCGCCGACTTGCGCCGACATGTCGTGCACCAACGCCCGGAAAAGCGCCTCTTTCGATTCAAAATAGGTATAAAAACTACCCAATGCGGTACCGGCGCGCTGCGTTATTGAACTGATGGAGGCTTCGTGGAAGCCCTTTTCACCAAATTCAATTGCCGCAGCGTCCAGCAATTTGCGCTGCGTCGCGCGTCCGCGCGCCGTGCGGGGAATCCGATCGTCGGGGGAGGAGAACGCCTCTGTTGCCATGAAGTCACAGCTAGGCGGCGAATTGCGCGCTGGCAAGTCAATAAAGTTGAAAGATGGTTCATGTTTCACTAGATGCAAAATTGGAGATGAGGAACAAACCCCATCGCAAACCCGAATCGAGAGGATGTCCCGATGAAACTGCTGCGCTCTGCAAGCCAATTCGCCCTTGCCACTGCTTTTCTGTCCAGCCTAGCCGTTGCCGCCCCCGCTGCGGCTCAAAATGCCGAACCCATGGCCGATGAAGCCGAAGATGGCAGCGAAATCGTTGTCACTGCCCGCCGCCGTGAAGAAAGCCTTCAGGACGTGCCAATTTCGGTCACCGCCATTTCCGGCGAACAATTGGAAGCCACTGGCGCAGTCGACATCACTGTTTTGCAACAACAAGCGCCGAACATGACGATGCAAATCGCGCGTGGTTCCAACTCCACCCTCATCGGATTTATCCGCGGCGTAGGGCAGCAAGACCCCCTATGGGGCTTTGAACCCGGCGTCGGCATTTATGTTGACGATGTCTATATTGCCCGCCCGCAAGGCGCCGTTCTCGACATTTTCGATGTCGAGCGCATCGAAGTTTTGCGCGGACCGCAAGGCACGCTTTATGGCCGCAACTCGGTCGGCGGCGCGGTGAAATATGTGACCAAGAAATTGGGCAATGAATTTGGCGGCAAATTAAAAGTTGGTTACGGCAGCTATAATCAACTTGATCTGGTTGGTCAGATTACCCTGCCGATTTCCGACAGCCTGTCCGTGGGCGGTGCCGTCGCCCGCTATACCCGCGATGGCTATGGTGAAAACCTCAACACCGGCGCGGAACATTACAATAAGGATGTGATCGCCGGACGCCTAAGCGTTGAGTTTGCGCCTTCGGACAACATTTTCTTCCGCCTGGCGGGTGACTATACCAAGGACAGCTCCAACCCACGCCATGGCCATCGTTTGACCGGCAATGGAACCAATGCGGCGTTTAATCCGCCCGCCGATATCTATGATACCAACGCGGGCATTGGCGATACCAACTTGGTGGAAACCATGGGCGTGTCCGGAACATTGGAAATCGGCCTGTCCGATGCGCTGACGTTCAAAAGCATAACCGCTTACCGCGAAGGGGAGACCGATACCGTTATCGATTTCGATAACACCGCTGGACCGACGTTGGATGTTCCGGCGTTTTACAAGGATGACCAGTTCAGCCAAGAGGTGCAATTGCTGGTCGATGCGGGGCCAGTACAGGGCGTTTTGGGCGTATATTATCTCGACTCCACGGCGGCGGGCGCATTTGATACGGTTCTGGGCGGGGCGAACCTGACCATCCTGACCTCAGGTGAAGTCAAAACGCAAAGCATTGCCGCGTTCGGCGATGTGAATTTCGACCTGTCGGAGCAATTTAAGATTTCGGTCGGCGCGCGTTATACCTCTGACAAGCGCACTGGCACCGTGTTCCGCCAGAATTATACGGGTATCCGTAGCCCCGAGTTCGGCAATGCCGCCTCTGTCCCCGGCCTTATCCGCACGGACTACACTAACGAGCGAACGGATGAGCAATTCACCCCGCGCGTCTCGATGAGCTTTATGCCCTCGGACAACGCGACATTCTATGCGTCGTATTCAAAGGGCTTTAAGGCTGGCGGCTTTGATATGCGCGGCGATGCGGTGTTCACTCCCGCCACGGTAAACGGCTATGCGCCTGAAAAGGTCGACGCTTACGAAGTCGGGTTCAAGGGCGCGTTCCTTGACCGTACCTTGTTCGTGAACATGGCAGCATTCTATTCTGACTACAGCGGGCAGCAAATCACCACGCAGGTCCCTTATGCCGCGCCGTTGGTCGGGGTTGCCAGTTTCGTTGACAATGTTGGCGATTCGACGATTAAGGGTGCTGAACTCGAAATCCGCGCGGTGCCTTCCGACAATCTTTCGCTGAATTTGGCCGTGGGTTATACCGATGCCAAGTTTGAGCGCTTCATCACTTTTGATCCGGTGACGCAGACAAACATCGATGTGTCCGATCAACGCGGGTTCCAAAACACGCCTGAGTTCACTGTGTCCTTTGCACCCGTGATTTCGGCCGATGTTGCTGGCGGCAAATTGTCGTTCGCGCCCGCCGTTTCGATGCGCTCGGACTCGCAGCAGTTTGAGATCAACAACCCCTTGCTCGACCAAGATGGTTATGTTCTGGTTGATGCCAGCGTCAATTGGACATCGGGCGATGGCCGGTTCTCGTTGGGCGTGCACGGCCGCAATTTGGCGGATACTGAGTACAAGATTGGCGGTTATTCGTTCCCCGGGGCTTTGTTCGGCAACTCGATCATTGCCTTCTACGGTCCGCCACGCACGGTAACCGCGACGGCTGCCTTTAACTTCTGATAGACCAAACATCCCGCCCGCGTGTATTCCCCAACACGCGGGCGTTTTGTCTCTAACGGAAAGGCGGAGCATGGCCGACTTTACGGACCATTTTTACAAAAGCGCCGATGGGCGGTTGAACTTATATGCGCGCGATTATGCGGGCGGAGACGGCAAAACGCCGCTGCTGCTGATGCATGGCCTTACCCGAAACAGCGCGGATTTTGAGCCGCTGGTGGCGCATTTGGTGGGCGATTACCGCCTCATCGTACCTGACCAGCGCGGGCGTGGCCGGTCCGATTATGACAGCGACCCTGGCAATTACAATCCCGCCGTATATGCCGCTGATATGGGCGTTTTGATGGACAGCCTTGGCGTTGAACGGGCGCTGGCCATTGGCACCTCCATGGGTGGCCTGATGGCGATGCTTATGACGCAGATGATGCCGGGACGGCTAACGGCGATAGTGCTCAATGACATTGGGCCAGAAGTTGATATAGAAGGCATTCGCCGCATCCAATCCTATGTTGGCGGCCGTGCTGTCGCCGACTGGCCGGGCGCAGCGCAACAGGCTAAGGCAATTAATGACCTGGCCTTCCCCGACTATAACGACGCGGAGTGGTTGGCGTTCGCGCGTCGGACCTATCGCGAAGATGCCAATGGCGTGCCTGTGCTGGCGTATGACAAAGCCATTGCGGACGGTATGCAGGACAACGATTTGACGGCGGTGCCTCCGGATCTGTGGCCGATATGGGATGCCATGGGCGAAATACCTGTGCTTACCATTCGCGGCGGACATAGCGATTTGTTGTCGCCGATGATTTTGGAACACATGGCACAGCGTCACCACGGTGACTTCGCGGCGCTTACCATAGCTAATCGCGGTCATGCGCCAATGTTGGATGAACCAGAAGCCGTGCGCGCGATCCTGGCCTTTGTCACCAAACACGCCTAATCAAGCATATTAGCAACAATCCGTCCCTGCGCGCGCGCTTCGGGGTCGATTAATTCCTGCAATAAAGCGCGCAATGCCACAATAAACGGCGGCTCCGGTGGCGTGCCCGCCGAATTGTGGCGATGGTCCTCAAGGCTGGCCAGAACCCTATGTTCAATCCGGTCCCACGACGCCTGTGCAACGCCATGACGGACGTCAAGATGCACGCCAGTTGCATGACGGAGCGCTTTTAAAAAGGTGTCAAATGCATCGAAATCGACATGCAGCGCGCGGTGCGCGTGGATGGCGGCATCGATCGGCATCCACGCCGCATAGTGAACGCCCTGGGCATAGTGAATGGGCAGGCCAACGGGGGTAAAGCTAGCGATTGCGCCCGGCTCCCCGGGCCGCAAGCTCCAATTTTTTGTGGCCTGACGCAGGCGCGGTGCCTCGGTCATCATGCCGCGTACCACCTCCAATTTGGGATCGGGGCGCAGGAACAATTGCGGTCGCGGCTCATCGTGAAGCGCAGCGGCGACGCTAAACAGCGATAAAGCGCCAGTCACATCGCTCTCCCCCGTTGGGCCAAGGTCGCCGTGGATGTGGCGAAAAAGACCTGCTCCGCGACCGCATAAGGCAAAAGCGGGCATTGACCCCCGCCCATAATGCAGCGCGCCTTCGGTCAAAAGACCGCCCGCGACCTGACCCAGATACCATGCCATGCCGCCCAAAAAGGTTAGGCCCGCCATGCGCAGAACCGCGCCATTGCTTTTTGCAAGATGGCTATCCCAATGCGTTTCGATCGCCATCTGCAGCCGGTCGCCGCTAAACAATAGCTCGGCAATATGCGGCAGGCTGCCGGGCCGGAAACCGGGCATGGCACCGCCCTGCGTCAGCATCCGCGCCCAAAAGCCGAGGCCGATATCGTCTAACAACTGCAGATTCAGATGCAGTGTGCGCGTAAAGAAATCCTGCCCAGCCAGCCGGAAACTGCCCTTCCAACGCACATCGCTGCCATCCCAAAGCGCAATGTCGCTGGTCGCGCCGCCGATGTCGATAATGACCGTCAGCAATTTTTGCGTTGCCGTATCCCCGCTGGCCAGCACTCTATGCGCCGCCGCAAGGCCTTCGGACATCAACGGTGCAAGGCGCGGCGAATTGGTCTCATGAGGCGCTACGTGCGCCGAAACGCGCCCGGTTAAATCTTCTAACAGACGCCGAAACTGTTCCCGCCGCCGATTTGGCATGGCGTCCGGAACCGAGAATTGCCAACGCAATAGGCGCGGATCATGGCCATTTGCAGCCGCCTCGGCCGCTATCATCCATACCAATTGCTCAAGATAATCGCTCGCCGCGTCGTTGCCCGCTGGGTCGTCTGACCATTTCAAGTTGAAATGGCACCGCTCCAAATCACGCGCCAACAGTTGCAATTCGCGGGCTTCCCCATTGTCGGCGTGCGCGTCGGTTCCGGGGAAAAGGATGATGTTCCGAAAAAGGCCGCTGAGGGCCGACACATCCCCCCCGCCTTTGCTATATGCCACGCTGGGCGTGGGGAGGGTGCGTTCGCCCCTGGGGAAAAACTTGTTGTAGACATAGCGCCGGTCGTGCAGCCGCGCCTCCGTAAAGCCTAAGTTCGCGGATTGTATGGGTATTAACAACCGGTCGGCAAAAGCAATCGGCGCGCCATCTTCAAAACACGCGACGGTGTTGGTTGTCCCGAAATCCACCGCCACGCGCAGTGGCAACGGACGTGTTTCCCGCTTCGGCAGGGATAATAAAACGAGGCCGCAAAACGCTTCCTCTCGCCCGTCGGTTTTGTCGTGCCAGCCAATGGCATCGAACGGCGAATGCGCACGCCAGAGCGTCTCCTGCTCCGCTCCCGTTTGGATCGTGTGGCTGTTAACGCGTCCCCGTACAGAGGGGAGCGGATAGCCTGCGTTCACCTTGTGCCAAGATGCCATCGCATCGCTTATGCGGTCGCAATCGCGCATCATCGCGAGCATTAATGCGCGCGAAAGCACCGATGAGGCCCGGACATAATTGCGCTGCGCGACGGCATCGCTGCTAAGCAGACGTGCCGCATAATATTCGAAACTGTCCGCCGCGAAATCCGGCCAAATGCTGGCCGATTGAATTTGCCAGTCCGCGGCGCCGATGTATTCGCCTTGCCCCGGTCCTGGCGCCTTTGCATACACGCGGGTCAGCGGAATCGAGCGCCCGTCGTGCATCGGTAACGTCAAAGTAACAATCGCGCCATCGTCGCGCAATCGGGCCGTGATCAACTCAGGCAACCGGTCCCCTAGCAACAATGCCATAGGGCGTAGGGGCATAATGCAATCACGCAAATCCTTTGGATGCGATGCAATGACCGCCTGTTGGTTTAGGCGGACCATTCGGCGCGTAAGAAGATCATCGGCGGTGATGATCAGCCATCCTTGGCCCGCCGCTTCCGCCTGAATTTGGGCGAGCAACGCCGGTTCGGCCATAACCTCGGCAAGGCTGCGGGTGCCCCAAACAAAAATCTGCCGCGCGTCGATGCGGTAATGATGCGCTAATCCCGGATCAACAAGAATGACGCCGCGTATCGGGGGCACATTTTCCGAATTGGACGATGTTCCAAAATCAAGCGCCAATCGCCCCTTCGCCAACGCCGCCGGATCCGCAATTGACGCAATGCGGCTTTGTGTGAACAATGCGGCAAAAGGGGCGGGCAATGGGCAGCCAACCTGTGCCTCCGCCGTTACCTCAACCGAAACATGCTGCAAATGGCCAAGGCATTCCTGCCGGAAGGCGTGTATATGCCCGTGGAGCTGCGCGCAAACGCCATCTTTACGCGCCGCCAGCGCCCCCTCCAGCACCGAAAGCCAGCTCGCCAAAACCGCCAAGTCTGTAGGCGGCGGCATCTGCGGCGCACGCAATGGATCGGAGAGACCACCCGCCATCCAGCCAAACAACGGCCATTGTTCGGCGAAACTGCGCGACGGAGAGATAAGGCACAGAGGATTGATTTGGCCAATGACACTATCCGGCCACCCTTTGCGCCGTGCGGTGAGCAGCATAGGCGCACGCCATAGCCCCTCCCCACCCGCAATCGCGCGGTCGGGCGCAGCCGCGACCAAATGCGCAGCCAATGGATTGGCCATATCCAAAACCACGGCATCAACTGTCAGCGCGTAATCTCCGGCATATTGGCCTTGCAACGCGCACAATGTCAGCAGGCCCCGCCATTGCGCCAGCGCCCAGGAATGCAAACTATGGCGTTCATCCAGAACCGCCTCGGCGAAAACGACCGGGTGCGCCCACGGGCTTGGCATGGCCGAAATCAGTGCCTCTGGTGTTGGGGCAGGCGCGGCGGTGTCTGGCTGGGTCATCGGCCAGAACCCGCTACGGCCTGATAGGCGGCGGTCAAAGTGCGGCCCATGCCGCGATGCGAAGGCGAAACATTGGGCCGCCGCCGCAACGCAGCAATCACGGCAGAATGGGTCGGCCACTGGCGCGTCGATCCGCTCAGCATAGAGTCAAAAGCGCTCGCCCGCAC
>JBGSOJ010000377.1:0-3555 GCA_041739175.1 Sphingomonadaceae bacterium | reverse complement strand
GCCTGTTCCCGGCCTTACATTGTGGTTGGAAAGCGCGGGCCATTGGCTGCGGTGGAGCGATAATGCGTGGCAATCGCCGCCCGCCGCGCCGGAAATTCCCGCTGATGCGAATCAAGACGACGGCGCGCGCGCCGCGATTTCCGCCGTTTTGGCGGTGCTTTCGCATTGGGGATTGGTGCACGCGCCCGAATGATTCGCCCCGTGCGGCAGAGAGTCCGATTTTAGCGTTGAACCGTTGTCCGTTTCCCAAGAGTATTGAAAATCTTGGTAAATTGCGCCACCCTCATTACCGTATCGGAACAATTTTTTTTGCGAAAGGGCGAAAAAAGGCGACATTTCGGCAACAGTAGGAACCAAACTGGGGTTGCAAGCGTTGCAGCATCGGAGTAGTTACGGGCTACCGAATTATGTTCCTGTATTTGAAAGAGGGGAATTTTATGCGTAAAGTTGCGCTTGTATTAGCACTTGCCAGCACGGCTATCGCCGCGCCAGCAATGGCTCGTGATGGTCAATGGTATGTCGGCGTTGAAGGGGGTCTGTTGATCGCTGAAGACACCAACCTGGACATCACCACCGCCATGACCACTGTCGAAGACGCAGTGAAAATCGACTATGAAACACCCGGCTACGATTTCGATGGCATCGTCGGTTATGATTTCGGCATTTTCCGTGCAGAAGCGGAAGTCGCTTACAAAGGCGTGCAACAGCAAGGCCTGCAAGTCGGCGCACCTGGCATTCCTGCTGATGGCCCGAACAACGGTCTGGCAACGGGCGTGTTCGACACCAACGGTCAAACCGATGCGTTGAGCTTCATGGTCAATGGTATGTTTGATTTCGGCGACGATGATGGCCTGCAAGGCTTCGTCGGCGGCGGCGTCGGTGTTGCCCGCGTTGAAGTGACCAGCACCTTTGCTGCTCCTTCGTGGTTGGACGATTCCGACACCGGTCTCGCATGGCAGGCTCTGGCCGGCGTGCGCGCACCGATCACCGACAGCATCGATGTTGGCCTGAAGTATCGTTACTTCAACGCACCCGACATGAAATTTGTCGACATCAACAACCGCGACGTCGAAGCAACCTTCAAATCGCACAGCCTGCTTGGCAGCATCATTTACAACTTCGGCGGTGAGCCAGTTGTCGACGATACGCCAATCACGATCGTGCCGCCAGTGGTTCCACCTGTCGTTCCACCACGCGTACCACCTGTTGTACCCCCCGTCGTGAAGCCTGTGTGCAACACCGGTCCTTACATCGTGTATTTCGACTTTGATAAGTCGAACCTGCGTCCCGACGCAGCCACGGTTCTGGACAATGCGGCCGCGAACTATGCCAACTGCGGTAACGCACGCGTCATGCTTGCCGGTCACACCGACCGCGCCGGTTCGGCAACCTACAATGTGGGCCTGTCCAACCGTCGTAACGACACCGTTCGTGGCTACCTGATCTCGAAGGGCGTTCCTGCCAGCGTGATGAGCGCATCGGGCATGGGCGAAACCGACAACAAGGTGCCAACCGCTGACGGCGTTCGCGAATCGCAAAACCGTCGCGTGGAAGTCATGTACGGTCCTGGTTCGGGCATGTAATTTCGCCTAACCCGCGATATTGCGTTAGAAAAAGAGGGCTGGTCCATGGGACCGGCCCTTTTTCGTTGCGGGACAGGGGCGGAACGCCGCTGGCTTTTCCCGCGCAAGGCGGTGGCGGCGTTGGCTCTCGGTTCTGTCCATGAAGCGCGGATCTGCGCGCGATAGCCGCCTGCGCTGCTCCTCGGGCCCTCCGCAAGCGCTGCCGCCTAAACCGCCGCCACGGCGACCGCGCGGCTCAGCCCTCAATCACGCGCAAATGCGGATGGTGCTTTTCAATGTGGCGGCGCAAAATGCGCAGGTTTTTGCTGTTGGAACGGTACAACAGATCGAACGCATCGCCGACCAACGGCACCGCGCCCAGCGCCGTGTCGATGCCAATATTCGCCGCCATCCGCACCAGTTGGAAGCGCGAAAGGCCCAAATTGCGCGCCTCCCACAAAATCCACCCGCCCATCGCGGCGGCGATCAGGTCGCCGACCACGGGGATCAGCCCGATGACCGAATCCAGCCCCACGGGTATCCGCACGCCGGGGATGACAAAGCTGCGCTCCAGCAGCTTTTCCATTGTCTCCACCCGGCGCAACACCGACGCGGGGTCGCGGCCAAATTCGGGCATGTTGCGGGCAATCGCGTCAATCTGTTCGGGGCCAAAGGCCATTGCGGCATATCCTCAAAAGACATCGGCCCAGCGCCGACCCCTTCAACATGCCCCCGCCGCGCACCGCATTCAAGAGCCCGCGCGCAAATATTGCAACGGATGCAGGCCGCGCAAATTCGGCGCAAACCCCTGAACCCCCGGCCTTACCAGCGACAGGCGCAGCGGTGTCGCAATCGGGATAAAGCCATATTGCGCCATCGCCGCCGCCTCCGCCTGGTCCAGATAAATGCGGCGTTGCACCGGCGTTGCCGCCTCCCGCGCCTGCCGCGTCAGGGTGTCGGCCTCACCGCTGCACAGCGGGACTTTGCCGCACGACAGGCGGGTGAGATACCACAAGGGGTCATCGAAATCGGCGACTTCGTCAATCATCACCAGATCGGCGTCCTTTGCCACCGGCGCGCGGGTCAGCGTCAGGCCGATGTCGGCCAGATCAACGCGCAAATGCGCAAACAACAGGTCCGCGCCCGGCCCCTTGGCAGGAATATAGACCGACAGGGCGGCCCCCTCCGCCAATTCCGGCGGCAATTGGGCGGCGGCGCGGCGCTTTCGGTCCTGCGCATTCAGCGATAGCCAGTCGTAATTGGGCACCTCCCCGCGCGCCGCCAATTGCCGCGGGCTTAAGGAATTCATCTCCCGCCAGCCATCGACGGCAAAGGCGGCAATCAGGCGCGGGCGATCAATCGCCATCGCCACTGCCTCGCGCGCGGCAATATTGCTGAGCAAGCCGCCGTTGTCCTGCACCACCAGGCCGAAATGGCCCAAAGTCGTATCAAACCGTTGCTCGCTCTGCGCAATATTCGCGGCGCGCACCAACGGCACCGCGTCATAGCGCAGGCCGGTGAGCATATCGACATGGCTGTCGCGATAGGCAACCACCGCCTGGGCCGTCGGCAGGCTGCGCAGATACAGCGCTGGACGCACCGCATCCTCCTGCTCGGCAATGCGGTTGACCGGCGTTAGCAGCCGCCCCTTATTCAACGGCGCGGCCACCATCGGCCCCAACCCGCGCTCCCCACGTTTCAGCGTCAGCACCGGATTGGCCAGCAGATCGAGAAGGCGCGGGCGCGGCGCGTGTAATTGCACCTCAATCACTTCCTCGCTGCGCGCGATAATGTCGCGGATGGAGGTGAGTTCAGGGCCAATCGCGCTGTCCCGCGCATCGCGGCGCGCGCGGTTCAGCATCGCCACCACCTGCTGCGCCGTGACAGTCTCGCCATCGCTCCACACCAAATCGTCGATGCGGAAAATATAGCTAAGCCCGTCGTCGGACACGACCCAGCGTTGCGCAATCGCCGGGCTGACCACGCCGTTGGC
>JBGSOJ010000361.1:0-2412 GCA_041739175.1 Sphingomonadaceae bacterium | reverse complement strand
GGCCAAGCTCCAGCCCCGGGCGCGCGGCGCGCCAGAATTTCTCATCCTCGTAACGGTCGTTGTCGTGCGTTAGCATCCCCTGCCGCGCCCGCATCGTCGCGCCGGGTTTTTCGCTTATCGTCCATGCGGGCGCATACACGCCCTTCCATCGCACCATGAACCGCGCATAAGCGACCGCCCAGCTGTCGGGCAAAGGCGGTCCCTTTACCGCGAACATCGGCGCGGATAGGATCATGGCATCGGGCATCATCAACCCGTCGCCCACCGCACGCAGGGCAATATGCCCGCCCATACTGTGTGCAGCGACGATATGCGGTGCGGGCATGTTGGCTTTCCATTCGTTGAAAAAAGCCGCAAAATCCGCTGCCCAAATCCCAAAATCGTCAATATGCCCAAGATTGCTGCCCGGTATAATGCGGCCGGAAAGCGCCTGTCCGCGCGATTCCGTCGCCGTGACCACGAAGCCCGCGCGCGACCAGGCGTCCAGCGATTCCAGATATTTCTCATACAAATCGCCGCGCCCGGGCAGGAACAGGATGGAGCCCCGCGCCTCTATGGGCATCTCTGCCGAAGCAGGACGCGGCCAATCAATACGCCGAATGGGCCAGCCATCATGGGCATTCCAAACCGATTCGGAGGCATTGTTAGGAATTTCCCGCCGGTTAAACGGGGCAGGGGACGGCTGAGTATCCCCATGGCCGTATGTATCAATCATGGTTCATTGTGTCTCCACGGCGGCATAAAGTGCGACTGGTGTGCTTACCAAATATCAACCTCTGATGGTTAATGACCATCGATTATGACCCTATCCCCTATCGCTTACGGCTTGCTTGCCTTGTTGGCAATCGCCCTTGTCACTGCCATGTGGACCGATATCCGCGCGCGGATTATCCCCAATTGGCTGAACGCCGCCGTCGCCCTTTCTGCCCCCGTATTTTGGTGGGCAATGGGGGAAAGCCTATGGCCAGACGCCGCCATTCATTTGCTTTGCGCCACAATAGTGTTCGGTTTCTTCCTGTTGATGTTCCGGTTTGGATTGATGCAGGGCGGCGATGTCAAATTGCTGGTCGCGCTGTCTTTGTGGTTACCGTGGCAACAGGTGTATTCCCTGATTTTATTCTCCTCGCTCATCGGCATTGCCGTGACCTTGATCTTTTGGGGCTTGCATAAGGCCCGCAAGGCGGAGGGACCGCCGGAGGTTCCCTTCGGCATTGCTATCTCGTTGGCGGGCTTACTGATCATCAGTGAACGCTATTTTAACCATTTTATATGAAACATGAATGGCCCGCCTGTCCTGGGTGCCATTGGAGGCTTGTGATTAGTCATGGATAAGAAGAAACTTTTGCTCTTGGCCGTTGCGCTCATGATTGCCGTGGGAACGGCGTTCGGCGCGCGCACATTGTTTTTGGGCAGCGCCACGCCCGCCGCTGATGCGGCGACGGCGGCAGAGCAATTGCCCATGGTGTTGGTCGCCAAGCAAGCGTTGCCGGTCGGCACAATCATCACATCCGATATGCTGACGCTACAACCCTGGCCAAAGGAGTTGCTGCGCGAGGCCTATTTCGTTCAGACACCAGAAGCTCCGGTGGATTTGGCATCCATGAATGGCCGCGTGGTCCGCTTTGCGGTGACTGCGGGTGAGCCTGTGACGCAAGGGGCATTGGTCGCACCCGGCGATCGCGGTTTCCTTGCCGCTGCCTTAAGCCCCGGGATGCGCGCTGTCACAATCCCCGTCAGCGATTCGACGGCGGTTAGCGGCTTTGTCTTCCCCGGCGACCGCATCGACCTGGTGTTGACTCAGATTATTCAAGGTGAAGATGGCCCTGAACTCAAGGCCAGTGAGACGATCGTGCGTAACCTGCGCGTGCGTGCCACCGACCAAAGCACAGAGGCAACGAAGGATGAGAATGGCAAAACCCTGGCATCAGAGGATATTTCGCTGATCACGGTCGAGGCCACGCCGCGTCTTGCAGAAAAAATCACCGTTGCACAAAGCATCGGTACCGTTTCGATTTCCTTGCGCTCGCTTGCCGATAGCGAGGGCGATGTTGACGCTGCGCTGGCATCGGGTGAAATCAAGGTTCCTGCGGGACTGACCCCCGCGGAAGAGCGCGCTTATCTGCAACGGATGCAAGCCAAGCCGGTCGATGGCAAGCCAACCTTTGTTACCGGCGGCGATGTATCGCGCTTTCAACGCTCAACGATGCCGTCGCAATATAACAAGGAACGCGCCGCTGCACCCGCGCGGCCGGCCGCTCCACAGCGCGAACCGGAACGCGAGTCGAAGCCTGCACGCCAAGCCGCCGCCCCTGCGTCCAAGCCTGAGCCGGAAAAGCCGCCTCGTCCCGTGGTCCGCATTAGCGGCGGGCGCGAAGCGGTCATTGAATTCTGATCTGGAGTATAACTGATGCC
>JBGSOJ010000099.1:0-4208 GCA_041739175.1 Sphingomonadaceae bacterium | reverse complement strand
ACCGATGTTGCAACGCTAGACGGCACCACTTTTGCGAGCTTCACCGGCAATGCCGCCAACGGCAAAGTGGTGTTCGCGCAATGCCGCACCTGCCATGTCACCGACGCAGGCGTGAACAAAATCGGCCCCTCGCTTAACGGTATTGTTGGCCGTGCGGCTGGCACCGTTGCTGGCTTCTCTTACTCGCCCGCCAACTCGAACAGCGGCATCACCTGGACCAAAGAGAAATTGTTCCAATATCTCGAAAATCCAAAGCGTGTTGTTCCCGGCACGAAAATGGCATTCGGCGGTATCCCCGATGCGCAAAAGCGTGCCGACTTGATCGCATGGCTTGAAGCACCGATGTAATTCGGCTTTACGCTGCGCGACATAACGCGGCGCAAACAAAAAGGGCCGGGGAAATTCCCTGGCCCTTTTTTGTGTCCGCTGTTTTGTGGCGGGGTTGGCTTAAGCCGCGCGACGGGTTGCGCCGCACGGTTATGCCCATAATCTATGCCGCAATCGCAATCCGCGCCAACGCACATTGCGACCAAATCTCACTAAGCGCATTCAGCAACCGATCGATGTCCCCATCGCTGTGCACGGGCGATGGCGTAATGCGCAACCGCTCGGTCCCGCGCGGGACAGTGGGGTAGTTGATTGGCTGCACATAAATGCCGTGGTTATCCATCAGCCAGTCGCTGATGAATTTGCACTTGTGCGGATCGCCCACCATCACCGGAATGATGTGGCTGGGGTTGGGGATGTGCGGGATGCCCATTTGGTCAAGCCGCGCGCGGACTTTTGCAACGCGGTCCTGATGCCGGGCGCGTTCGGCTTGGCTGTCCTTCAAATGGCGGATGCTGGCACACGCACCGGCGGCCACCGCAGGCGGCAAAGCGGTCGAAAAGATAAACCCGCTTGCAAAGGTGCGCACGAAATCGCACAGGTCGCGTGATGCCGCGATGTATCCGCCCATCACGCCAAAGGCCTTGCCAAGCGTGCCCTCAATCACGGTAATCCGGTCCATTAGCCCTTCGCGTTCGGCAACGCCGCCGCCGCGCGGGCCGTAGAGGCCGACGCCGTGGACTTCGTCGATGTAGCTCATCGCGTTGTGCTTTTCGCAGACGTCCAGGATTTCGGCAATCGGCGCGATGTCGCCATCCATCGAGTAGACGCTTTCAAACGCCACCAATTTCGGGCGATCGGGGTCGAGGTCGGCGAGCTTGCGATCCAAATCCTCGGGCGAGTTATGCTCCCAAATCCGGCGTTCGGCGCGGCTGTGGCGGATGCCCTCAATCATTGATGCATGGTTCAGCGCGTCGGAAAGCACCACGCAATCGGGGATTTTCGCCGCCAAAGTGCCCAATGCCGCCCAATTCGACACATAGCCGGAGGTGAACAGCAAAGCGTCCTCTTTGTTATGCAAATCGGCAAGCTCGGCCTCAAGCAGCACATGGTTGTGGTTGGTGCCCGAAATGTTGCGCGTGCCCCCAGCGCCCGCGCCGCATTCATCCAGCACACGGTGCATCGCGGCGAGCACTTTGGGATGTTGGCCCATGCCAAGGTAATCGTTGGAGCACCAGACCGTCACATCGGTCGTCTTGCCATCGACATGACGCGTGGCGTGGGGGAAATTCCCGGCCTTCCGCTCAATATCGGTAAAGACGCGGTAGCGTCCTTCTTCGCGGACTGCGGCCAGTTCCTTGCCGAAAAATTCCTCGTAATTCATGACCCGTGTCCCTCTCTTATCATGGGTTTACTCTTGCCTGCCAATGCCCAATTCCACAAGGCTGAATCGCGAAATGGGATGGCAAGAAACAGATGCTCTAGCGCCGCCAACACACATAGGCAGCATAACAACAATGCCTGCACCAACAGGTGCGAGGCGGGTGCAATAAACGCGGCGACCGCAAACCACGCGGCCAAGCCGCCAATTGCCAGAATCGAGAAAACCAGCATCGGGCGCAAATGCTTCGGCCCGAAATAGCTTTTCAAATAGGCCATATGCGGCGGCAACAATTCATCGCTCATATTGGGTACGCCCCAATAGATATTCAACTTCGACGACAGCCGGAAAATCAGCAACAATGTAAAGGTAAATGCGCCGGTCGGATTGGCGGTCACTGCGGCGAGCGACAGCAGCAATCCGGCGGTCATCACCAACGCGACCTCATGATGGATCAGCGCCATTGTCGCCATGCCAAACCGTTGCCACCCGCGCGTTCCGGCGGGCAGGGGATCGCGGTGCGACCCGGCAACGGCGCCGGTCAGAAAGCTGATTTCATGCCAGCTCCAGATCAGCAGTCCGCCGATAAACGACACATAAGCCGCCCAAACCGCCTCCGACTGGCTGGTGAACGCCACCATGATGAGGCCGGTGAGCGCGCACCCGCTGGCGATCATCATTGACCGACCCAACGATTGCCGCCGCCGGTGGTTCATCATTGCCACCAGCCCCGTGCTGACAAACCACAGCACGGTTACCACCACAAAGGGGATCAGAAGGCCAACGGCAATTACCACGCCGGCGACAAACGGATTTGTTGGGGCAAAGCGTTTGCCTTGGGCTTCATCAGATACATGCGGCCAAAGGCAACGCCGATTTTCGCCATGTTGACGCCGCGTCCGATCAGGCCCGAAACGCCGCCGCGTGCCTTCGCATCCTCCATCGCGACCGAGGCGCGGCGCAGGTCCTCCATGGCCTTACGGAACGCGGGCGCGTCGGTGTTGAGTTCCACCGGGAACACCTGCTTGCTGATTTCGGTGCAGATGTCGAACACCTTATAGCCATATTCGGCGGGGTGAATGCCCAACGCCTTATGGAACTCGGGCCGGTTGTGATCGCGCAGATACATGGTGGCATAAACCGAAAGCAGGAAGAATCGGATCCACAATTTGTTCGCGCCCTGAAGCAATTTCGGATCGGCGCGCAGCAGGAGGGCAAACGCCTCCCCATGGCGGAATTCGTCGTTGCACCATTCCTCAAACCAATCGAAAATCGGGTGGAATTTGTTTTCCGGATTGCGCGCCAGATGGCGGAAAATCGTGATGTAGCGCGCGTAGCCGATCTTTTCCGACAAATACACGGCGTAGAAAATGAATTTCGGTTTGAAATAGGTGTATTTTTTGGTCTTCGTCAGGAAGCCCAAATCAATACCAATGCCCGACCCTTTCAGCGTTTCATTGATAAAGCCCGCATGGCGGCTTTCATCGCGCGCCAGCAGCTTGAACAGACGCTTCATATCGGGGTTTTTCGTCCGCTTGGCGATTTCGGCGTAGAGGATGCAACCGGAAAATTCCGAGGTCAGCGAACTGGCGAGGAAGTCGATAAACTCGGCTTGCAAGGCGGGCTCCAGCCCCTCAATCACGCCGTCGAACGCGTCGGTTTTCTTGAAGTGGCGCTTGTTCGGGTCGCCCTCCATTTCCTCCATCAGGCCTTCCCAATCATCGCGGACAAGGGACACATCCATTGCGTCCATTGCCTCGTAATCGGTGGTGTAAAAACGCGGCGCAAGCACGGTTTCGGCGCGCGCGATGGCCATGGTGTCAAAGGCAGGGTCATGCTTTGCGGCAAGGCCGGCCTCAATTTTTGTTTGCGCGTTCATGATAGTTTCCCCGGTGTGAAGCTGACTTCGTAAAGTTCGGTGATTTCAAAATTACTGGCGAATTTGGTCCATGCGCGGCGGAAAAGCCCCGCGCGGCGGACCGTGGCGTGGCGGTGCAGGATGATGCTCTCACCAAAGGCCACCACAATGGGTTCGCCATGCACGCGGACGCGGTCGCCCGGCTGGATGTCAATGTCCCCGTCCAATTCGACATGCGCGTGAAAATGCGCCGGGCTCTGCTCCACCTGAATGCGGCAGCCGGTATCAAAAGTTTCGGTGGAAAAGAGCGCGGTCATTATTTTGGCCCTTCGATAATGTCGGCGAACATCTGGCTATGGTCCTTGCCAAAGCCGTGGATTTCGGCGTCGCGCCCGGTTTGCGGATCGACCAAAGAGATCGCGCCGTTTTCCCAAAGCGTCAGGGTAAATGGCGGCTCAGCGCCAATACCGAGCGCGGCGCGGCGTTTCGCCATGCCGCGCATGGTTGCGCGCAGGAACCCGCCCTCACCATAGCCAATGACTTTTAGCGTCTCGCCGCTCGTCGCGTCGGTTACCACAACGGCGCCGTCGGCGCGGTCGGCAAAGCGCAGTTGGCGCGATTTTGCGGGGGCCACTTGCGCCG
>JBGSOJ010000341.1:0-4653 GCA_041739175.1 Sphingomonadaceae bacterium | reverse complement strand
GCGCGCGGCGGCAAAAGGCACCATGGCCGGTGGTCGCGCTGGTCGGCTACACCAATGCGGGGAAATCCACGCTGTTCAACCGTTTGACGGGTGCTGCCGTCATGGCGGAAGATATGCTTTTCGCCACGCTGGACCCCACGATGCGGGAGGTTAGCCTGCCCGGGCTCGATAAGGTCATTCTGTCCGATACCGTCGGCTTCGTATCCGATTTGCCTACGCAACTGGTGGCCGCTTTCCGCGCGACATTGGAAGAAGTGATGTCCGCAGACCTTATCCTGCATGTTCGCGATATTGCGCACGCCGATACCGAGGCGCAGGCGCGGGATGTTGATCAGGTGCTTGGCGACTTAGGCATTGATCCGCATCAAGCCGAGGGGGAAGGGGATAGCCCTCCCGTCCTGCAATTGTGGAACAAAATTGACCTCCTCAACGAGGAAGAACGCGATCGGCTTTGTGAGCTTAGTACAGATCGACCGGACATCATGGCATTGTCCGCATTGACCGGTGAAGGCGTCGATGCCGCTTTAGAAAAAGTCGCCACCTGGCTGACGAAAGGCGAGCGCGAGCATGTGTTTGCGATGTCCGCTTCCGCTGGACATGCGCTTGCATGGCTGCATGAGCATGGCAGGGTTCTGGAGTCTGCGTCTGACGAAACGGGCTTGCGAATTAAAGTGCGCCTGTCTGAACGCAATTTGGGTCGGTTTATTGCGCAATTTGGTGAGGTTTTGGGTTAAGTACCGCTGACAATGAGATGTTATACTTGCTTTTTGGCATCTTCCCAAAGGCGCTCCAAGGCCACTGCATCAAGTCCATCCAAGTCGCCTTGCGCGCGTTCCATGGCGCGGAACCGGCGTTCAAACTTGGTGTTTGCGGCGCGTAAGGCTTGTTCGGGTTCGACACCCAGGTGCCGAGCGTAATTGACCACGGAAAACAGCAGATCGCCGATTTCTTCTTCGCGGTGCTGGTCCGTGGTTGCCGACTCCACCTCCGCCAATTCCTCCAGAATTTTTGCTTTCGGACCCGCGGCATCAGGCCAATCAAATCCCATCCGTGACGCGCGCTTTTGCAATTTATAGGCGCGTAGCAAGGAGGGTAGGGCAAGCGCTATGCCCGAAAGCAAACCCGTTTGCTGCCCGCCTTTCTCGGCTCGCTCCGCCGCTTTTATGGTCTCCCAATTGGCGACAACAGCGTCCGCATCGTCTGCCGGCGTATCGCCAAAGATATGCGGATGGCGACGCTCCATCTTTTCACAAATTGCCCCGATTACATGGCTCAGATCAAACGCCTGCGTTTCCTCAGCCATGCGCGCATGGAAAACAACTTGCAGGAGAAGATCGCCCAATTCATCGAGCAAAAATTCCATGTCATCGCGGGCAATTGCATCCGCGACTTCATAGGCTTCCTCAAGCGTATAAGGGGCAATCGTGGCGAAATTCTGTGCCAGATCCCACGGACAGCCATGCTGAGGGTCACGCAGTCGCGCCATAATCGCGATCAGGTCATCCAAAGGGCGCGGCGCAGGTTTCGTCATAGAAGCCGTGCCTATCCGCCGAACTGTCCGGCAAGCGTCAACATCCGCATTGCCGCTTTTGCCGCATCGCCGCCTTTGTCTTTATCATTTTTATCGGCGCGGGCTGTTGCTTGTGCCTCATTTTCGACTGTCAAAATGCCGTTGCCGATGGGGATGCCATCCATGGTTAGCGCCATGAGCCCGCGTGCGCTTTCGTTGCTGACCACTTCAAAATGATAGGTTTCACCGCGGATGATGACGCCCAACGCGACAAACCCGTCATAGCGACCGGACTCCACCGCCATCGATATTGCACCGGGGATTTCGAGCGCGCCTGGTACGGTGACAACATCGACGATATGCCCCGCGTCCTCTAGCGCAACGCGGGCACCATCAATGAGCATGTCATTGAGGTGGTCATAGAACCGAGCTTCAACGATGAGGAATTTGGCCATAAAATTAGGTTCCAGTTTGAATTGGGGTCAGATGGCAGATAGTGCTTTTAACATCGATAATATATATTATGTAAAATTATGGCTCGCGCTGGACTAGGGGTTTCCCCCGCTCCGGCAAGCCGTCCTCTATCGCGTCAGTTTCTTATAGGCACCCTTGCCAGGGTTCAATGCATCCTCTCCCAGACGGCGGATTTTATCCTCTTCATACGAATCGAAGTTGCCTTCAAACCATTCGACGTGGCCATCGCCTTCAAATGCAAGGATGTGCGTGGCCAAACGGTCAAGGAAGAAGCGGTCATGGCTAATGACCACTGCGCAACCGGCGAAGCTTTCCAACGCTTCCTCAAGCGCAGACAAGGTTTCCACGTCCAAATCGTTAGTCGGTTCATCGAGCAGCAGAACGTTGCCGCCCTCTTTCAACATCCGCGCCATGTGCACGCGGTTGCGTTCACCGCCGGAGAGTTGGCCGACCTTTTTCTGTTGGTCGCCGCCCTTGAAATTGAATGCGCCGACGTACGCGCGCGTGGGCATTTCATGCTTGCCGATGGTCATGAAGTCATGCCCGCCGGAGATCGCTTCCCACACGTTGTTGTTCGGGTCGAGGTCGTCGCGGCTTTGGTCGACGTAGCCCAATTTTACGGTCTCACCGATGGCGATGCTGCCTTCATCCGGTTGTTCTTTGCCGGTGATGAGTTTGAACAGCGTCGTCTTGCCCGCGCCGTTCGGCCCAATGACGCCGACAATACCGCCCGGCGGCAATGTGAAGCTTAAATCCTTGAACAGATGTTTGTCGCCAAAGGATTTGGAAAGGTTATGCGCCTCAATGACCTTTCCGCCCAAACGTGCGGGGGTTTGGATAAGAATTTGTGCCTTGCCGGGATCACGATTCTCTTGCGCTTCAACCAGTTGATCGAAACTCTTAATACGAGCCTTTGACTTGGTTTGGCGGGCCTTGGGTGATTGGCGAATCCATTCCAATTCGTCCTTAATCGCCTTTTGCCGGCCCTTATCCTCGCGCGATTCCTGCTCAAGGCGCGCGCCCTTTTTGTCCAGATAGGTCGAATAATTGCCCTCGTAGACATAATATTTTCCGCGATCGAGTTCCAAAATCCAGCCGACGACATTGTCGAGGAAATAGCGATCGTGGGTCACGAGGATAACGTTGCCGGGATAATCAATCAAATGCCGTTCCAGCCAAGCAACGCTCTCCGCATCCAAGTGGTTGGTCGGTTCGTCGAGCAACAATATGCCCGGTTTTTCAAGCAGCAACCGCGTCAACGCCACGCGGCGTTTTTCACCGCCGGACAGGCTGGTTACCGCTGCGTCGCCGGGTGGGCAACGCAATGCCTCCATCGCGATTTCGAGTTGGTTGTCGAGCGTCCAGCCATCGACCGCGTCGATCTTCTCCTGCAACGTTCCCATTTCTTCCATCAACGCGTCGAAGTCACAATCCTCCGGAGGATCGCCCATGATCATGCTGATTTCATTGAACCGCTCGACCAAATCCGCGATTTCACGCACGCCGTCCATTACGTTTTCTTTGACCGTTTTGGTCGCATCGAGTTCCGGCTCCTGCGCCAAATAGCCGACAGTAATCCCCTCACCTGCCCATGCTTCGCCTGTGAACTCCTTGTCCATTCCGGCCATGATTTTCATCAGCGTGGACTTACCCGTGCCGTTTGGGCCCACGATGCCGATTTTGGCGTCGGGGTAGAATTGCAAGTGAATGCCATTCAAAACCGGCTTGTTCGCGCCGGGGAACGTCTTGGTCAGACCCTTCATTACAAAGCTGTATTGTGCGGCCATCGCGGCATTTCCTTATCTGTAAAAACTGAATTGCACGGTCTCTAGCGGTGCGGCCATGCGCTATCAAGACACCGTTTGCATTTGGCAGAGTTTGCGATAGGTTGCCGTTATGAAAAAGACAGTTTTGCTCGCCGCGTTAGGCCTTTCCGCTTTATCAATCCCCCTCGCCCTTTCGGCCAGCAGCCCGACCGCAAACCACCGCGTCGGGACAAGCACGGCTTGGGACATTACCGAGGGGCTCACAACCGAAATCGGACCGCGGATGGCGGGAACCGAGGCAGAAGCGCGCGCGCGCGTTTGGGCTGTGGCGAAATTGCAAAATCTAGGCTTTGACAAAGTCTGGGTCGAGGAATTCGACATGCCGACCTGGGTGCGCGGCGCAGAAACGGCAGATGTTGTCGCCCCATTCCCGCAACATTTGCACATCACGGCTTTGGGCAATAGTGCGAGCACTGGCGAGGATGGCCTGACCGCCGAAATAGCGTATTTTGCCAATTATGCTGATTTGGTCGCCGCGCCTGAAACCGCCGTGCGCGGCAAAATCGCCTTCGTCAGCCACAATATGCAAAAGACACAGGATGGGTCGAGCTATGGCTACGCAGGTCCTGCGCGCTGGACGGCCGCCAACATTGCGGCGAAAAAGGGGGCTGCGGGGATTGTGATCCGCTCGGTCGGGACCGACTATCACCGCAATCCGCACGCTGGCGGCACGAGTTTTGAAGAAGGGGTGGCGGCGATCCCTGCGGGCGCTTTGTCGATTCCTGATGCGGAAAATCTGGAGCGGATGTTGGCGCGCGGTAAGCCGGTGACGATGCGCCTCAAATTGACCCCGCGCGACTTAGGGATGCAGAAATCTGGCAATGTCATGGCAGAGATAAAGGG
>JBGSOJ010000264.1:0-2268 GCA_041739175.1 Sphingomonadaceae bacterium | reverse complement strand
GTGCGTGGCCCAGCGGGTGTGCGCGATGCCGACGGTTCCGGGGCAAGGGTTGCCGGCCAGTTCCTTGACGAGGTTCTTCAATTTCCCCTCGGCGCGGCGGCGTTGCAATTGGCCACCGGTGACAGTGCAAATGCCCGCGCTGTCATAACCGCGATATTCCAAGCGTTTCAGGCCATCGACCAACCGGTCAGCGACTTCGTCCGTACCCATGATGCCAACAATACCGCACATATCGGATGCTCTTTCGTGTTTAGAGAATATAGGGGATGCGAATCCCCGGCATGTTTGCCGGAAAATCATGTGTATTTCGTGTAATCAATATCGACCCGTTGATTTGCGCCGTAGCGAGGATGAGCGCGTCTTGCAATTTCATCTTTGACCGATGCGCAAGGGAAGCGGCGGCGGCGGCTATCCGCGCGTCGATTTCCACGACCTCAAAGGGCGCAATCAGGCGGGCGAGCGCGTCGCGAGACTCGTCGGGTTCCAGCGCGATGATCTCCGTCCACACCGGCCGCGCGATGCGGTGGCGCGGGTATCGGGAGAGTTCCGCTTGTGCTTGCGGCAAGCCGGTGAGCCAATCGATCAGGATATTGGTATCGAAAAACGGGTCGGCCATGGGTTAGGGCTTTTCCGCTTGAGGTGGCGCGTTGCGCCCCCGTTGCGATCGTTGATAAGCGATGGCGTCGGGCACATCAGCGCGCTCCGCCCAATACCCCGCCCCGCGCGCAATCCAATCGCCAGCGGCCTGAGGCCGATACGCCGCCACTGCTTCGCGTAGAAGAGCCGCCCGCGAAACCCCACGCTGAGCCGCGATCTGGTCGAGCCAATGGATATCGTCGTCGGGAAGGTCAATAAGGATTCGAGTCATGATTGATATGTGTATATCATATCATGATATCGGGTCGAGCGTTAAATTGCATTCTATCGGCATCAGTTGGCATTATGCCAAAGTCTTAATCAATTTAGCAACGCCTTGGATTAAATCAGAAACTTGTTCGACGGTCGGTTCAGCGCCCTTGTTATGGTCACAAAGGTTTCTAATATCAGCTAGGAACGTGATGTTTCTCCATTGTGGAACATCAATAACATCGTTGTCTCTCAAAAGCTGATTCAAATCATTAATGCCAGGATTTTTCTTTACAATTTTCAGCTTGTGGTCGCGACAAACCTGCGATAAATGTTTTTCTAAGACAACACCAGAAATTGCGCCCGCCGCCCGAACAAATTTCTTTTTCAGCAGTTCTTTCGCAGTTTCGATTTCGCTGTCAAAAAAATCTGCTTGAACTAATTGACGAATTTCGAAAAGCGAGCTTTCGAATCTTCTCTCAATACCATTTAGAATTGCAATTTGCTGAGTCAAATGGCCAAGTGCTGCGCGATCATCTACAACAACTTCATTATAGGGCTGCCGTGTTACTCGCAAGCCATTCAATGCGTCGAAAATTCGGTAACTTTCGAAAGTTATTTCCTTTCTAGATTTCGGAACTTCGTAATGCCCTTTAAAATCCGCTAAGCGTTCAGGTAACAATTGTTGGATTAGGGCAGTTGATTCCGAGTACCAAGCGTTGTAATTTTGCTTAAACGAAGGCAATTCTTCAAAAATGCTTTGGTCACTGCCTTCCGGTACTAGCTTAAGTAATTCCTTCTTTCCATATACCTCGCCGTTTAGAGCTAATTGTAGTTGACCGCCCTCTTGAAGTAAGCGTTTGAAATCAGCACGAAATCGATCCATATTTTTGCTCAATGGAATGCTCCTTAGTATCTCACCATGAAAATAGAGACTAAAATTGCTGCCTACCCCTTCTTCGCCCGCATTGCGGCCATAAACCGTGCCGCCCAGCCTGCCTTCGCTTGCTGCTCGGCGCGCACCAAACATAAATCCCCTGCCCCCACGTCCTTGCTCACCGCGCTGCCTGCGCCGACTATCGCGCCTGCGCCGATGGTGACGGGGGCGATGAGGGAGGAGTTGCTGCCGATAAACGCGCCCGCGCCGATCACGGTTTTATATTTGAAGAAGCCGTCATAGTTGCACGTGATCGTCCCCGCGCCGATGTTCGCGCCCGCGCCGACCTCGGCGTCGCCGATGTAGGACAGATGGTTCGCCTTTGCGCCCTTGCCCAGCACCGCCTTTTTCATTTCGACGAAGTTGCCGACCTTCGCGCCTTCCTCCATCACCGCGCCGGGGCGGAGGCGCGCGTAGGGCCCGACCGCGCATTTGGGGCCGACGCTCGCGCCCTCCAAGTGGGAAAAGCCATAGATTTTCGCGCC
>JBGSOJ010000215.1:0-4585 GCA_041739175.1 Sphingomonadaceae bacterium | reverse complement strand
CGAGGATGAGGGTGAGGATGGTCTGCCAAAGATTACGCATGGGTCTCTCCTAAA
Source organism: Sphingomonadaceae bacterium (assembly GCA_041739175.1). Lineage (GTDB taxonomy): Bacteria > Pseudomonadota > Alphaproteobacteria > Sphingomonadales > Sphingomonadaceae > JBGSSR01. Next base: position 4,531 of record JBGSOJ010000215.1, on the reverse strand, counting down.
TCGGCCGGTGGTTGGCCCACCCCGCTGCGACTAAGTCGTGAACGACTAAGTCTCGCTGCCCCTCCCGCACGCGGTAGGGGATGACTTCAATTCTCCCCTCCCGCTTGCGGGAGGGGCCGGGGGTGGGCAGAGGCTTACGCCCCGTTCCGTTCCAATCACCCCCGCATCATCACTGCGCCAAATGGCGGCAGGGCCTCGCCCACCGCCGCGCCGTTGATCGTCGTTATCACCGCGCCCGCCCCCGCCGCTGAGGGCCATGCCGCAGCGCTTTCTGTCAGGTTGAAGACGCAGGTAATCCGCCCTGCGCCCAACACCCGCGCAAACACCAGCACATCGTCGCCGCCGGTATCGACGCAATTGAGATCGCCCCAGCGCAGCGCCGGTTCGCTGTTGCGTAGCGCCAGCATCGCGCGGGTGAAGGATAGCAATGACGCCGCATCCTCCGCTTGCCGTGACACCGCGCGCGCGGCGTGGCTTTCGCCGGTGGGGAGCCATGGCTCGCCCCCCGGTTCACCAATGCCAAAACCCAAATGGTTGCTGCCCGCATCCCACGGCATCGGCGTGCGCGCACCGTCGCGGGACAGGGTCAGCGGCCAGTTGGCAATCGCCTCGGGGTCTTGCAACCGGTCGAACGGAATATCGACCTGATCCAGCCCCAATTCCTCGCCATAATACAATATGATATTGCCGCGTAAGGACACGAGCAACGCCATTTTCAGGCGCAAAAATGCCTCGGTCAGCGCGGGATTGGCGCGCATGGCGTCGCTGCTCCACCGCGACACTGCGCGCGGCGCGTCGTGGTTTTCAAACGCCCAGCTTGGCCAGCCCGGCTCGTCGGCGGGCCATTTCGCCAATGTCTCGGCAATCGAGGACGCGGTCAATGCAGGCGCGTAGAGGAAATCAAACCCATACGCGCTGTTCAGCCGCGTGGTGCCCGCCGTATAGAGCCGCATCTCGCGCTCGCTTTCCTCGCCGCCGACTTCGGCGACGGAGAAGGTCGCGCCATATTCGTCCATCACGCCGCGAATGCGTTCAATGAAATCGACAATGCCCAGATGCCCCTGGTTGTATTTTTTCAGTTGGTAGTCGAACGGACGGCCCTTGCTGCGGCCATCGTCGGGCGCGGGCGGATTGTCGCGATACTCCAAATCGTGCATCGCAAAATTGAGCGCATCGATGCGAAAGCCATCGACGCCGCGTGTCAGCCAGAAGCGCGCGACGCCCAAGAGCGCCTCCTGCACCTCTGGATTGTGGACGTTCAAATCGGGCTGCTCGGTCAAAAAATTATGCAGATAATATTGCCGCCGCCGCGCATCCCATTGCCATGCGGGGCCGCCGAACACGCTTTGCCAGTTGGTCGGCGGGCTGCCATCCGGCTTCGGGTCGGCCCAGACGTACCAATCGGCCTTTGGGTTATCCTTCGACTGGCGGCTTTCGGTGAACCACGCGCATTGGTCGGAGGAGTGCGAATAGACTTGGTCGATGAGCACCTTCAGGCCCAAGGAATGCGCCTTTGCCACCAACGCATCGAAATCGGCCAATGTCCCGAAAATCGGATCGACATCGCAGAAATCGGCGACGTCATAGCCGAAATCCTTCATCGGGCTGGTGAAGAATGGCGAAATCCAGATCGCCTCCGCCCCCAAATCGGCGACATGGTCCAATTTTGCGGTGATGCCGGGCAAATCGCCAATGCCATCGCCATTGCTGTCGGCGAAGCTGCGCGGGTAGATTTGGTAAATCGTCGCCCCCTTCCACCATGGGAAATCGGGGCAAGCGCGCAGGTCGGCGGTGTCTTGCAAACGGGCTGGGGAGGATTGGATGTTCATGTGTCTGCTCTTAGGTTCGTTACAGTCTAGCCTCTATCAGCGCGGCAAACCACGGTCGATAGCGCGGGAATTGTTATACGTAGTGAACCCGGCGCGCCTGCTCCTGCCGGGCATTGGCCGTACAGCGGGCGGAACGCGCCGCTGGTCGGATCGACGCCAATTTGCCCGCTCCACGATGCGGTGCCGGTGTTGAACACGATCAGATATTCCGCGCCCGTTTGCGCGTCAAAGCGCGACACGGCAAAGATGCCGGATTTTTCTTCATCATGGCGCACGGTCATCGGCGCGCGGCGCAACGCGGGATGCTCCTTGCGCATCGCGGAGAGCATGGCAATCGTCTGATACAAGGGATGGGCGGTGTCGAAATTGTCATCGGCGGTGGTCTTAGTCGTGCCGATGAGGCGGTTGTCGTTATAGCTGGCGGTGGCGCTTGGGAACATATCCTCGCGCGCCGCCTGATCATTGCCATCGCCGACAAAGCCTTGCTCATCGCCGTAATAGACCGTCGGCACGCCGCGCAAAAGGAAGGTCATTTCTGTGCCCAATTTCACACGGGCCAGCAATTCCTCATCGGTAATCCCCGGCCGCGCATCGCGCAGGATGGTGCTCAAACGGCCCATATCATGGTTGCCGTTGAAGGTCGGCAGGTCGAGCGCGCTCATTACCCCGCCCTTATACAGCCAATCGCCATCGGACCATTTGGTCAGGTAACTCGTCCCCTTATCCTTGCCCAGCACCGCGTGCACGGTGGCGGTGAACGCAAAGTCGAGCAATTGCGGGAAACCATCGCGGTGGGTGAAGGCCGCCAAGAAGCCAGGGTCGTTTTCGGAGATGAACACTTCACCGAAAATGGCGAAATTCGGGATGCCCTTTTTCGCTGCCTTTGCCTGCATCGCGGGGACGAATTTTTGCCAGAATTCGGGGTTCACATGCTTGGCGGTGTCGATGCGGTAGCCGTCGATGCCAAACTCCTCAATCCAGCCTGCATAGATGTCAATCATGCCCTCGACCACGCGGGGATGTTCGGTGAACAGATCATCCAGCCCGACAAAATCGCCATAACGGTTGCTCTCCCCCGCCCAGAAACTGTCGCCGCGATTGTGGTAATATTTGGGGTCGTTCAGCCACGCGGGGACTTTGACGTCCTTTTCCGCATCGGGGACATAGACGGTGTAGGCGTAATTGGGGTCGGTGAGCCGCGCGAAATTTTCGGCGGTCATCACATGGTCGCCCTGAAACCCGTCATTGATTGCCGCGCCATCGGGGCCGCCGCGACGGGAATAAGGGAAGTCCGCCTTGGAACGGTAAGCAAACCCCTCCCGGTATTTGATCACATCGGCGGTGTGGTTGGTGATGATGTCCATATAGACCTTCATCCCCCGCGCGTGGGCGGCATCGACAAACGCCTTAAATTCGGCATTGGTGCCGAAATGCGGGTCCACTTGCGTAAAATCGGTCACCCAATAGCCGTGATAGCCGCTGCTCTCATCGCCCTTTGGCCCCTGCACCGGCTTGTTTTTAAAGATCGGCGCGAACCAGATCGCGGTGATGCCCATGCCCTCCAGATAATCGAGTTTCGCGGTCAGGCCTTTCAAATCGCCGCCGTGGTAGAAGCCCTTATGGCTGGGGTCATAGCCATGGTCGAGCTTGCCGCCGCCAATGCCGCCGCGATCGTTCGACGGGTCGCCATTGGCGAAGCGGTCGGGCAGCACGAAATAGATAATCTCATCCCGCGGCAGGCGTTCGCGCACCCCGGCAAGCCCCGCCTCACGGCCATAAAGCGCGTCGGCCGCTGTGGCGGGCGGTGCGGTTGCCGTGCTGGTATTCGCCATCGCATCGGGAATGCAGGCGGATAGCGCCAGCGTGGCGGTGCCCAACAATGCGGCGGCAAGAACGGAGGGAATACGCATATACAAATCTTTCCTATTAGGCGGCAACCGGTGAGGTCGTCGGCATTTGGCCGGATGGGGTGGCGGGCATGTGCGCTGGCGCAAAATGGCGGATGAAGTCATCGTGCGCCGGCATCCGCGCGACATCCTTGGCATAAGCGGTGCGCAATGTGGTGAGGAAGCCGTCAAGCTCCTCCGCCGTCAATTGATCGGCCAAGGGGTGCCAATGCTCCGGCACAATGCCTTGCCCGACCATCACCTGCACCCATCCCGGCACATCGAACAGTTCATCGCCCGCGCGCACGATAATGCCGGTGGCGCGGAACATCGCGATCCGCTCGGCCAAGGTATCGGGCAGGGGCATGTGGCGGAGTTGATCCCAGAACGGCTCCCCCTCGCGCCCATTAGCCGTGTAGTGCAGGATGATGAAATCGCGGATGCTCTCCATCTCCCGCCGCGCCGCCGCGTTGCAATGCGCGCGGGTGGCGTCGCTAGGCGTTCCGGCGGGCAGATAGGTCAGCAGCCGGTCAATCGCGGTTTGGATAAGGTGGATGCTGGTCGATTCCAATGGCTCCAAAAATCCGGTCGAAAGCCCAATGGCGTAGACATTGTTCCGCCAAATTTCCGCGCGCACGCCGGTCTGGAATCTGATCAGGCGCGGGTCGGCGAGGGGCTTGCCATCCAGATTGCTGAGCAGGATATTTGCCGCCTCATCTTCGCCAATCGCGCTGCTACAAAACACATGGCCGTTGCCGGTGCGGTGTTGCAGGGGGATGCGCCATTGCCAGCCTGCTTTGCGTGCGCTGCTGCGCG
>JBGSOJ010000243.1:0-3506 GCA_041739175.1 Sphingomonadaceae bacterium | reverse complement strand
GCGCGTCGTCGGCGTTGAAGCGGCGCTGCCGATGATCGTCACCGGCAACCCGATTAAGGCGGGTCAAGCCCATGCGATTGGTTTGCTCGATCGTCTGGCGGGGGAGGACACTCTCGCCGCGGACGCCATCGCCTTTGCGCGCGAGATTGCGGGTAATATGGAGCATCCGGTGTCGAGTGCACGCACGGACAAAATCGTGGACGGCATCCAAAACCCCGCCATCTTCGACGAATTCCGCGCCAAGAACGCGCGCGCCCTGCGCGGCTTTGAGGCGCCGGAGGCCTGCATTCAGGCGGTGAAGGCCGCGACCGAACACCCTTACGAAGAAGGCATCAAGGTCGAGCGCCAATTGTTCATGAAATTGATGATGGGCACGCAATCGGCGGCGCTCCGGCACTTGTTCTTCGCCGAGCGCGCCGCGTCGAAAATTGACGACATCCCCGCCGACACGCCTTTGATTGACGTTAAGAAAGTCGGCGTCATTGGCGCGGGCACGATGGGCGGCGGCATTTCGATGAATTTCCTAAGCGCGGGAATCCCCGTGACGATCCTTGAGATGCAGCAAGAGGCACTCGACCGCGGCATGGGCGTCATTCGGAAGAATTACGAGGCGACCGCGAAGAAAGGCCGCATGACCGAGGCACAGGTGGAGGGCGCAATGGCCCTGCTGACCGGCACTTTGTCCTATGACGACTTGGCCGATTGCGACCTGATTATCGAGGCGGTCTATGAAAATATGGACGTCAAGAAACAGGTGTTCACGAAATTGGACGAAGTGGTGAAGGCCGGGGCCATTCTCGCCACCAACACGAGCTATCTCAACATCGATGAAATCGCCGCTGTCACCAAACGGCCTGAGGCAGTGCTGGGCCTCCACATTTTCTCGCCCGCCAATGTCATGCGTTTGCTGGAAATCGTGCGCGGCGCGAAAACGGGGGCGAGCGAGTTGGCCACGGCCATGGCGCTCTCCAAAAAAATCAAGAAAATCGCGGTCGTCGCCGGTGTCTGCGATGGCTTTATCGGCAACCGCATGTTGATGCCGCGCCAGAATCAGGCGAATGCGCTGGTCATGGAGGGCGCGGATTATTGGCACGTCGATGAGATCATCGTGAACTTCGGCTTCCCCATGGGGCCGTTTCAAATGGCAGACCTTGCCGGAACCGACATTGGCTGGCACCGCGACCCGACGCGCATTGAATCCATCCGCGATCAACTGTGCGCCGATGGCCGTTTGGGGCAGAAAGCGGGCAAGGGCTTTTATGATTACGACGAAAGCCGCCGCGCGATCCCGTCCGACGCGGTGAAGGCGATTATCGCCGACTTCCGCGCCAAATCGGGCGCGGAGCAACGCGAAATTTCCGACGAAGAAATCCTCGAACGGCAACTCTACCCCATGGTCAACGAAGGCGCGATGATATTGGAGGAGGGCATGGCACAACGCGCATCCGACATCGATATCGTGTGGATCAACGGCTATGGCTGGCCCGCATGGACCGGAGGCCCGATGTTCTGGGCCGACACCGTGGGGCTGGATAAAGTCGTCGCCGGCCTTGAAAAATACGGCCTGCCGGTGTGCCAATTGCTCGCCGATAAGGCTGCGAATAACGGCAAATTGACGAAGTGATCCCTAAAAGCCCTCGCCCCTTTAGGGGAGAGGGTTGGGTGAGGGGCTGTACGGCCAAAGCGAACGCGACCATCGCCGTCACTCCCCCCTCTCAACTGCGACTAGCGAACAAGTTCGCAAGTCTCGTATCTCTCCCCAAATGGGGCGAGAGGTTTTTTTGGAGAGAAAACCATGACCCAAAGTCCCGAAGAATTCCGCGCCGAAACCCGCGCCTGGCTTGAGGCGAATTGCCCGCCCGCGATGCGTGAACCGATGCGCAGCGAAAAAGATGCCTGCTGGGGCGGCCGCCAATTTGTGCCGTCGTGCCCCGAGCAAAAGCAATGGCTGGATGTGATGGCGGCCAAGGGCTGGACCGTGCCCGACTGGCCAAAGGAATATGGCGGCGGCGGGCTATCCGCGCTGGAAACCAAAATCTTGCGCGAAGAAATGGCGGCGATGGGGTGCCGCATTCCATTGATGAGCTTCGGCATTTCCATGCTTGGGCCCGCATTGCTGAAATATGGGACCGAGGCTCAAAAGTTGGAGCACCTCACCAAAATCGCGCGCGGCGAAATCCGTTGGTGTCAGGGCTATTCCGAACCCGGCGCGGGCAGCGACCTTGCCAGCCTTGCGACCAAATGTGAGGACATGGGCGACCATTTCCTAGTCAATGGACAAAAGGTGTGGACCAGCTACGCCGATAAGGCGGATTGGATATTCTGCCTCGTCCGCACCGACACCAGCACGAAACAGGGCGGCATTTCCTTCCTGCTGTTCGACATGGCCAGCGAGGGGGTAAGCACCAAGCCGATCCTGCTGATTTCCGGCAACTCGCCGTTCTGCGAGACCTTTTTCGACAATGTGAAGGTGCCGAAAGAGAACCTCGTTCATGAGTTGAATAAGGGCTGGGACGTGGCGAAATATCTGCTGCATCATGAGCGCGAGATGATCTCCGGCTCCGGCCTGCGCGGTGATGGCGTTACCTTGCCGGAGAAGGCGGTGGCGGCGCTGGGCAAAGACGCCGATGGCCGCCTCGAATACCCCGTCCTGCGTGCACGAATTGCGCAATTCGAGGTGCGCGACGCGGCGTTTCGGGCGCAAAGCGAACGCTTCATGGATGAGCTGAAGGCCGGCATGACGCACCCCGCCACCCCGTCGATGATGAAATATGTCGGCACCGAACTGAACAAAGCCCGCCACGAACTCACCATGGCGGCGGGCGGCAATCACGCACTGGAATGGGAGAGCGCCGGGTCGAACAACGGCGCGACCCCGCGCGCCTGGCTGCGCACAAAAGCGAACAGCATTGAGGGCGGCACCAGCGAAGTGATGCTGGGCATTATCGCCAAACGCATTCTGCAATTGCCGGGGGCTTAAACAATGAGTGATGGTATGACCGAAACCAAAGCGCCCGAAACCAAGCCTATGGTGCTGACCGAAGATCAGGTGATGCTCCGCGACACCGCCGCTGGCTTTCTGGCCGATGCCGCGCCGGTGGCGCATTTGCGCGGCTTGCGCGACTCGGGCAATCCCGATGGCTTTGCCCGCGACCTGTGGCGGCAATTTGGCGAAATGGGCTTTAACGGCGTCATCGCCAGCGAAGATGACGGCGGCATGGGCCTTGGCCATGTGGAGGCGGGCATCATCCTTGAGGCGATGGGGCGCAATCTGACCCCCTCGCCGTTCCTATCGAGTGCGATTGGCGCGGTCACCGCATTGTCGGATACGGCGGCGCGGGCGCAATGGTTGCCGGGCATATTGTCGGGCGAGCAGCTTGCCGCTCTGGCAATTGATGAGGGCGTTAAGCACCGGCCCGACCGGATTGCGCTGACCGCCACGCGTTCGGGCAATGGGTTCAGCCTGTCGGGGCGCAAAAATTTCGTCGCGCACGGCCACGCCGCTG
>JBGSOJ010000136.1:0-4198 GCA_041739175.1 Sphingomonadaceae bacterium | reverse complement strand
CTGCTCATATGCGTGCCGGGGATATAGACGAGTTCGCCGTGCGGCAATGCCTCCGCCAGCTTTTGGGGGTCGCCATTGTCGCGATCATCCGCGCCGCATAGCACCAGCACGGGCGTCTCCACCGCGCCGAAATCGGCAATCGCGGTGTCGGGCACAGAGCGGAGCAGGTGCCCCGCCGCGACCTTGTCCATGCCCGTGGTTTTCATGAATTGAATCGCCAGCCACTCCGGCTCCCCGCGCTTGGCCTCATCAAAGCGGTCGATGACGCGCAGGAAAAAGGCGCTGCGCCGGTTCCATCCGGTTAGGCCCTCCATCCCCATGCCGGCGAGGATGGCACGGCGGGGCGTTATGCCTTCAGCCAGCAGGCGGGCGGTGGTGCGTGCGCCGAGGGAGAACCCGCCGAGGTCGAAATCGGTCAGCTCATAATGCGCAATAAGGTGCCGAATATCGCGCACCAACACATCCATCGGATAGGCGCTGGCCTCCTGCGGCGCGGCGCTTGCCCCATGTGCGCGCAGGTCCGGCATGATAACGCGAAACCCCGCATCGGCGAGTTTTGCCGCATGGCCGTACTTGATCCAATTGGTATGCGCGTTGGAAAACAGCCCGTGGAGGAGCAGCACGGGGCGGTCCCCCGCTGCACCCATTTCATGCACGGCGAGTTCCACGCCGTCGAAACTTTCCATGCGGGTGGTGTGGGTCATAAGGTGTCCTCTCTCATCGACCTAACCCCTCCTCTTCAGAGGAGGGGTAGCGAGACTTAGCGATTTATCGCTTAGGCGTAGCGGGGTGGTGCAATCGCAACGCCGCTCACCACCCCAACCCCTCCTCTAAAGAGGAGGGGCTAAAATGCACCTCAACCCTTCTTCAAATGCCGACGGCCCAGCAATTCCGCAATCTGCACCGCGTTCAACGCCGCGCCCTTGCGCAAGTTATCGGACACGCACCACAGGTTGATGCCATTATCGACCGTGCTGTCATCGCGGATGCGGCTGATAAACGTCGCATAGTCGCCCACGCATTCTACCGGCGTGACATAGCCGCCATCCTCGCGCTTATCGATCACCATGATGCCCGGCGATTCGCGCAATATGTCGCGCGCTTGGTCAGCCGACAGTTCGTTTTCAAACTCAATGTTGATGCTTTCCGAGTGGCCGACAAACACCGGCACCCGCACGCAGGTCGCGGTGACCTTAATTTTCGGGTCGAGGATTTTCTTCGTCTCGACGACCATTTTATATTCTTCCTTGGTCGATCCATCGTCCAGAAAAACGTCGATATGCGGAATGACGTTGAACGCGATTTGCTTAGTGAATTTGGAGATCGATTTCTCATCATTGACGAAGATCGCGCGCGTTTGTTCGAACAATTCGTCCATCCCTTCCTTGCCCGCGCCGGACACCGATTGATAGGTGGAGACGACCACGCGCTTAATCACGGCGGCATCGTGGAGCGGCTTCAACGCCACGACCATCTGCGCGGTGGAACAATTAGGATTGGCGATGATGTTGCGTTTTATATAGCCATCAATTGCATCGGGGTTCACCTCTGGCACGATCAGCGGCACGTCGGGGTCCATGCGGTAGAGCGAGCTGTTGTCTATCACCACGCATCCAGCGGCGGCGGCGCGCGGGGCGTGAGTGGCGGTGGGGCCGCTGCCTGCCGCGAACAGCGCCATGTCCCAACCGGCAAAATCGAAATTCTCGATATTCTGGACCTTTAGCATCTGCCCCGTATCACCAAATTCAATCTCGGTCCCGTGGCTGCGTGAGGAGGCGACGGCAGCGATTTCATCAATCGGAAAGGTGCGCTCCGCCAGAATGTTGAGCATTTCGCGGCCCACATTACCCGTGGCCCCGACGACGACAACTTTATAACCCATTATTCCTGTTCCTCTTTTTCAGCTTCGCGTTTCGCATCAACCGCTTGTAATGCGCGGTCGAAAAATTGCAGTGTCACTTTGGTGCTGTGCGCCATTGCGCCCGACAGGCCATGCGCCTTTCCGGGGTAAAGCGCCATCTCGAAAAGCTGGCCATCGGCCTGCATCTTCGCAATCAATTTGGTGGCGTTGTCGAGCACGACATTGTCGTCGGCCATGCCGTGAATGATGAGCAGCGGATCAACCGCCGCGCGCGAATTGACCAGCGCGCCGGACTTCGCATAATCCACCCCGGCCGCATTGGGATCGCCCAGATAACGTTCGGTGTAGTGCGTATCGTATAGCGTCCAATCGGTTACCGGCGCGCCCGCCACCCCGGCGGCAAACACGCCCGGCGCGTCTTGCAGCAAGCGGAGCGTCAGGTAGCCGCCATAGGACCAGCCGTACGTCACCACTTTGTCGGGATCGACATCGGGGAAGATTTTGACGAATTCAACGCCCGCCAATTGGTCGGTAACCTCCACACTGCCCATGGCGTGATAGATCGGGTCCTCAAACTTTTTGCCGCGCCCGCTCATCCCGCGGTTGTCGAGTTCAAAATAGATATAGCCTTGATCGGCGATATATTGCGGCAAAGCGCCCTTCCACTGGTTGGTGACGCGCTGCACACCGGGGCCGCCGTAGTGTTGCGACCAGACAGGGCGCAAGCCATCGCTGTCATCGGATTGCGGGCGGATCATATAATAATGCAGGTCCTGCCCATCATCGGCCTTTATCGTACCAAAAACGGTCTGCTGATGACTGGCCAAATAGGGCGCATAGGGGTGGCTGGCATCCAGCGCGTTTTCCTCAATCCAGCGGATGCGTTTGCCATCCGCATCAGCGAGATAGGTCTGCGGCGGTTGGTTGACATTCGACCGCGTGACGATGATGCGCGACGCGCTTGCGTCCATCGTCGCCTCATTCCAATAGCCGTTTTCGGTGAGTTGATCGACCTTTCCACCTTTCAACGGCACACGGTAAAGTTGCTTTTCCAAGGGCGTTTCGCGGTTGCCGGTGAAGTAAACGACGCCTTTCGCCTTATCCACGCCGACAACGCTGTGGACGACCCATGGCCCCTTGGTCAGTTGCGTGAACTTGCCCGATTTATAGGTGTAAAGGTGGCCGAAGCCATCACGCTCGCTCCACCACAAAATGCGCCCATCGTCCAAAGTGCGGAAGGCGTAGGACAGGTTGAGCCAGCTTTGCTCTTTCCATGCCTTCTCCGTAAACACGACTTTCGACGCGCCCGTCGCGGGGTCCACCGCCAGCAGGTCGAGCGTTTTCTGATCGCGGCTTTGGCGTTTCACATACAATGTCTTGCCGTCGCCTGCCCAATTGACGCGGGCGAGATAAATGTCGGTGTCGCTACCCAAATCGACCTTTACCCGCGCGGTGCCGTCGGGTTTCATCACATAGAGGTCGACCAAGGCATTGGGCGTGCCGGCGGCGGGGTAGCGTTGGTTGTAGACGGTCGTGCCATCCGCGCCAATCGCGGCGCGGGTGACGATGCCGACGGGCGCTTCATCGGTGCGCTGCACCGCCAGATAGGCGTCATCGGGCGACCACCATAAGCCGGTTAGGCGGTCCATTTCCTCCTGCGCCACAAATTCGGCGGTGCCCCAGCTTACCGTATCGGAGGTTTCGGGCGGGGTGATTTGCGCTGGCGCGGCGCCGGTATAAGCCAAGCTTTCGATCTCGCCCACATAGACTTGGCCGTCCCGAACGAAGGAGAGATATTTTCCCTTCGGCGAGACGGCGGGGTTGAGTTCGCCCGCCTCGCTATTGGTCAAGCGGGCAACATCCCCCGTCATCCAAACCAAATACAGGTCGCCGTCGAGAGGGACGAGAATGCGCGTGCCATCGGGCGTCCAATCATAAGTGACAATGCCGGTGAGGCCGCCAATACGCGCCCGCTCCCGCTGCATCTTCTCCTCTTCGGAGAGTTGTGCGCCGGTGCCGACCTTTTTGCTGTCCACCAGCATGGATTCTTCGCCGGTTTCGGTGTCCAAGGCCCACAGGTCCATGCGGTTGCCCTCATCCTTGCGGGGGCGGAGCGAAGTGACGAGGCTGCCATCAGGTGACAGCTTTAACGCAATCGGCGCGCGGCCATTTAAGGACGGCGAGCCGAACACGGCCTCAAGGGTTAGCGGACGCTGTTCGGGCATAGGTTCCTCGATAATCACAACGGCGGGGTTTCTCGCCGGATCGTCGGCAATAGCGGGCGCGGCTTCCGAGGGCGCGGCGGGGCCGTTCGCCGCGCCGTTCGCTAAGGCAGGC
>JBGSOJ010000132.1:0-2434 GCA_041739175.1 Sphingomonadaceae bacterium | reverse complement strand
GGTGTTCCAACGCAACGTGCTGGCGTCCGGCGTCGTCCCGCAGCTCAGCCTCATCATGGGGCCATGCGCGGGCGGGGCGGTCTATTCACCGTCGATGACCGACTTCATTTTTATGGTGAAGGACTCGTCCTACATGTTCGTCACCGGTCCCGATGTGGTCAAAACGGTGACCAATGAAGTCGTGACCCAAGAGGAACTGGGCGGCGCTGTCACCCACACCACCAAATCGGGTGTCGCCGACCTCGCATTTGAAAATGACGTGGAGGCATTGCTCGCCGCGCGCGAATTCATTGACTTCATGCCGCTGAACAACCGTGAGGAAGTGCCGGAGCGCCCAACGAACGACCCATGGGATCGTTTGGAATCGTCGCTCGACACCATCATCCCCGCCAATGCCAACACGCCCTATGACATGCATGAGGTTATCCGCAAAACCGTCGATGAGGGCGATTTCTTTGAGGTGCAACCGGCGCATGCAGGCAATATCATCTGCGGCTGTGGCCGGATTGAGGGGCGCCCCGTGGGCATGGTTGCCAACCAACCGATGGTGCTGGCCGGTTGCCTCGACATTAACGCGTCGAAGAAAGCCGCGCGGTTCGTGCGCTATTGCGATGCGTTTAGCATCCCGATTGTGACCTTCGTCGATGTCCCCGGCTTCCTGCCCGGCACGGCGCAGGAGCATAATGGCATCATCAAACACGGCGCAAAACTGCTGTTTGCCTATGCCGAGGCGACGGTGCCGAAAATCACCATCATCACGCGAAAGGCCTATGGCGGCGCCTATGACGTCATGGCGTCAAAGCATTTGCGCGGCGATTTGAACTACGCGTGGCCAACGGCGGAGATCGCGGTGATGGGCGCGAAGGGCGCGGTGGAGATTATCTTCCGCCAAGACATCGGCGACGCCGACAAAATCGCCGAGCGGACCAAGGAATATGAGGACCGCTTCGCCAACCCCTTCGTCGCGGCGGCCAAGGGCTTCATCGACGAAGTCATCATGCCGCACAGCACGCGGCGGCGGGTGGCGTTGGGCCTACGGAAATTGCGCACCAAGGCGTTGGAGAACCCTTGGAAGAAGCATGATAATATTCCGTTGTGATGATTTAAAACTTTGACGAGGACAGGGTCATGGAAGCAATTCTGCAAACATTGATTGGCGGCATTTTGGCGCTGTCTGGGGCATTTGTCGCACAATATTTTCAGCGAAAACATGAGCGATGGGTAGCAAACAGAGAGAATGAAAGAATGTTGCGCGACAAAGCTGAAGAACTATTTGAGGATCTGGATAGATTTTTCAGGGAGTCTCGAGAAGCTACATTGAGTGTTGTCAAAAAAATCATTGACGATGGAGTTGAGACTAAAGGCGTGCCTGACTTAGGGCGCGTTCGAGCTATCGCTGCTATTTATTTTCCGACAACGTTAAGTTTAATCGGAGAATTTGAATTGGCGCAGATCAATATGTCTAAATTTGCGATCGAACAGGCCAAAAAAGCGATGGAAACGTCTGATGGCGGAGCAGCTATCCTCAAAGCACTACCAATGGTTTTGACTGTGAAGCACCAAGAATCAGCGACAAATTTCGTAAATCAGATGAGAGACAAGCTTTGCTCTAGTGTACCAATTTTGGAGATGAAGAATTAATGAAACTAGGCCGTCTCAACCACATCGGCGTGGCGACACCCGATCTTGCCGCTTCAATCGCGTTTTACCGCGACATCATGGGGGCTTCGGACATCACCGAACCCTTTGACCTGCCCGAACAGGGGGTGAAGGTGTGCTTCGTCAATACGCCGGGCGAGGGCGAAACGGCGGGCACGCAAATCGAGTTGCTGCAACCGCTGTCCCCCGACACCGCCGTGGGAAAATGGATGGAGCGCAACCCCTTGGGCGGGCAACATCATATTTGTTATGAAGTTCCCGACATTCACGCGGCGAAGGCTTGGTTTGAATCCAAGGGTAAAAAGGTGCTGGGCGAACCCCGCATCGGCGCGCACGGGACGATGATATTTTTCGTCCACCCAAAGGATATGGGCGGGATGCTGACTGAGATTATGGAAACGCCGCCAAATGCCGGAGACGGGGCGCATTGACGCGACAAACCCTCTCCCTCCTGAGGGAGAGGGACGCGCAGACTTGGCCGATTTTCGGCCTAGTCGTAGCCGGGTGAGGCTGGCGCCCCCTCACCAACTTCGCCTAAGCCTGACGGCTAAGGCTTCGTATCCTCTCCCCGATGGGGAGAGGTTGGAGATTGAAGAATGACCGATACGCCAAAACCAACCCTCGCCGAATGGCAGGCCGCCGCGACCAAGGAAACCAAGGGCAAGGACCTGAACTGGCAGACGCCGGAGGGCATCACGGTGAAGCCGCTCTACACTGCCGACGACGCACCAGTAGACCCCGGCCTGCCCGGTTTTGCGCCCTTCACACGCGGCGT
>JBGSOJ010000094.1:0-12576 GCA_041739175.1 Sphingomonadaceae bacterium | reverse complement strand
CGGCGGTTTGCGCGCGCGCCGCCGCCGACATTGCCGCCAAGGGCATATGCGAAAGGTCGGCCAAAGCGTGCGTGATGCTGTCCACCGATTGGCAATCAATCGACACCCCGCCGCGCCCGACTTGTTCGGGTAGGCCGCCCGCCAGCGATGTAATAACGGGCCGCCCCGCCTGCATCGCCTCGCTTGCGACGATGCCGAAGCATTCATAGTCGGATGGCACCATCACCACGTCGCACGCGGACAGGAAGTCTGCAACGCTCTCGACCTTACCATAGAACGTAATGGCGGCGTTGCCCCCTGCCTTTTGCCATAATTCGCGTTCATACTCGCCATAGCCGCCGATGATGAGGCGCAGGTTCGATTCCTTGGCGCGGTTGAAGGCGTCGATCACACGACCAAATCCCTTGGCAGCGGTAAAGCGGCCCCAGCAGCCGATGGTGAGCGGTTTGTCGGCGCGGAAATCGGGCAGTGCCACCTCGGTCAAACCCTCCGCCATGCTCCACGGTTGGATAATGTGCAGCCGGTCGCGGGCAATTTTTACGTCGCGCGACAGCCAGTCCGCCTGCGCGTGGCTAACGCAAATTACGTGGTGGAACAGGCCATAGGCCATGCGCAGCATCGAGCGAAACCGGCGCTTGTGCGGCACACATGCAGCCTCCCACTCTTTGGAATAATGATGCTCCATATGCACCATTTGCAGTCCAGGGTTCTTGGTGCGCAACGAAATTAGGAACGGGATGATCGCCCAACTCAACGGGCAATGCAGGATGACGACGTCGGCGGCGAGCACTGGTGCCACGCTCCATTTCGGGTTGAGGTGTAAGGTTTCCGATTGCGCCATTTGCCGCAAATACGGATCGTCGAATAGGCGCAAATTGGCGGTAACGCCGCCGACATTGCCATCGTCGAGCAGGTGGATGATACGAAGCGTGCTCATCTTAACGTGCCCCCTGCAAACGGCGTTCGGCCAGCCTTGCGAACCATGCGGCGGGCAAAACCCGTGCGGCCAGCGCAGCAAGGAAGGTCTCCACCGACTTGCGCCATTCCAGCACATAAATCGCGGGCCATTCCGCGCCTGCGCGCTTTACATAGTCCCACGCCAACGCGCCATCGCCCAAGGACACCGCGCGGCGCGCCAGATAGCGGAGCTGAAACGCGCGCGCGGAGCGATAATGATGCGCGACAAAATCGGGTGCGAAGGTGCGGACATTGGCCATCACCGTCTCCCAACTCGCCAATTGCGCGCCGATGTTGGCGGACAGACCGCTGGCGACGATGCGATAGTCGGTAAGCGGGGCATTCAGCCCCTCAAACTGCGCTTTGCCAATGATCGCAAGGCGCAGCCAGCAATCAATATCCTCCGACTGGCGCAAATTCTCATCGAAATAGCACAACCGGGTCGCGTTCTGCGGATGGGCAAAAGCAATGCGCGCAAGTGCGCGGGCGCGGATGACGGGGGTGGAGCCATTGCCCACCGGATTGCGACGGATAATCTGCCGCGGGCGCAATATGCCACTCGGCACACCCATGGTCACGCGCATCGGCTGCCCATCGCCGTCGATCAATTGCGAACCCGAAAAGCTGACATCAATATGCGGGTTGGCGTCCAGATGGATGACATGCAGCGCCAATTTATCCTTATGCCAGCGATCATCGCTATCCAAAAACGCGACATATTGCCCCCGCGCCGCCGCGATGCCGGTGTTGCGTGCTCCTGCTAGGCCGCGATTGGCTTGTGCGATAATCCGGATGCGCGGGTCCGTGAACGCGCGGCAAAGCGCCATCGAACCGTCCTGGCCGCCATCATCGATGATGAGCAATTCAAAATCGGTTAGGCTTTGCGCAAGCACGGAGGTAATGGCTTCGGCCACATATTTTTCGACATTATAGACGGGCATAACCACGGAGACGCGAGGTTTTGTGGTGAAGTTTTCGAGTGTCGACATGATTGGGTCCTTTAAGAAAATGAATTACGCAAACAGGCGGCGGCGCGCCTCACCGGGGATGACACCGCAGATGATGGCGCCGAATAAAGTGCCAAAGCCGCGAAACCGGTCGGCCAGAAACGCGGCGCGGTCGGTGGCCAATCCCTGCCATGCAAAGCGGCGCACTTCCGACACGGCGGCCCCGGTGCGCAGCGCACGGCGGGCGAGATAGCGGCAATAGAGCGCTTCTGCGGCGGCGGTGTTGTCGCCCATTCGCAGGTCGCCGTGCAAATCTTGCACCATGCGCCACCCGGCGAACATGGCGTCCAAATTGGCAGACAGGCCATCCTCGCTCATCCGGTAATCGACCAGATGGTGGTCGAGGCCCATGAGCTTATGCCCCGTGCGAGCAACGGAAATCAGCCATTCCTGATCCTCGGCAAAGCGCATATCGGGACGAAAGCGGGTGGAGGCGGCGAACACATTGCGGCGCACAACGATGTTCGATGTGGTGCACGCGGCGTTCTCCGCCAGCAATGACGCGGCGGTGACTGCCCCCTGCGGCACCGTGGAATAGGTCGTCCGGCGCGCTTTGCCATCCGCCCAAAGGAAACGGATTTGCGCGAAACTGACGGCGAGGTCTTGGTCCGCCTGATGTGCGGCCCAATGGCATTGCAATTTCTCCGGCGTCCAAATGTCATCAGCGTCCAGGAACGCCAACAACTCGCCCTTGGCCAATTCAGCGCCCAAATTGCGCGCCGCCGATACGCCCCCGTTGGTCACCGATACCACGCGAAGGCGCGGCTCGACCGCGGCAATGGCGAGCAGGATGGAAAGGCTGTCGTCCGTGCTGCCATCATCGACCGCAATGATTTCGAAATTGGGTAGAGTCTGCGCGCATACCGACGCGATAGTTTCGTTGATGGTCGCCGCCGCGTTGAACATGGGGATGATGACGGAAAATTTGGGGTTGGTCATGAGGTTAATCCTGAACAAGGGTTTGAAAACGCCGCGCCCGGAATGCCGGATCGCGGGTAAGGATGAAGAACGCAAAGGGGATCATGGTGAGCGAAAGGCCCGCGACATAGCCGCCTGCCGCCGCCTCCACCGAGTGCATCGCGCCAAGGGCAAGACCGCTTAGGGAGCCAAGTGTGGCCAGTGCCATCATCGCGACCTCCATGCGCCCTTGGCTCCGGGCGCGCAGCCATCCGCTGACCGCCGCGCCAAGCAACATCGGGATAGCGCCAAGCGACAGGATGCTCACCAATATCGCACTATCGGCCCATTTCGCGCCAAAGATAATGGGCACATACAGCGGCGCGAGCAGGCATTGTGCCATCGTCACGGGCAGGAACAGCGCCATGCCGATTTTGGTATAATGACGGAACGCGGCGGCCTGTTCGTTCGCATCCGGCATTGGGCCGATCTTCGAAAAGATGACGGTGCCGAATGCTGTGACGAAGGACAATGTGATGCCCAACCCCGCGCCATAGGCGAAGAAATAGGTGCCCAATGCGCCGATGCCCAGCGCCGATGCGATAAGGAGCTTATCCAATTGCCCACGCGCGGCGGTGAGCATTTCGCTGCCCAAAATCCCCGCTGATAAGTGCAGGAAACCGCGCACCGGAAAGGTTCCCGCCGCCGCATCCGCTCGCCAGACGGTGGTGCGCCGCGCCATGATGAGCCAAATCGGCGTGGTCAGCAATTTTGGCGCGACCAGCGACCATGGGCTGGGGAATAGAACAACGAGGATCAACGTCAATGCATGATCGGCACTGTTCTGAAACAGGCTAATCTGGGCGATTTTGTGCATTTCGCCGGCGCGCATGGTAAGGAAAATTTGTACCAGTCCGGCGGGCATCATCCAATATACAGGGGCAAGCAAGGCGAGCATCGCGGCGACCTCGCCCAAATCGAACGCCAGCCAGAGGACCGCTGCGACACCCAATTGCACCACCGACACGGCAACGCACCATAACGTGAGCAAGCGCCGTGCGGTGTTGCATGTCGCGGGCAGCTGGTCCGCGCCCGCGACAATGATCTGCTGCCCAATGCCGACATTGGCAAGCACACGGACAAGTTCAAACAGGGTCAGCGCCAATGCCGCCGCGCCCATGGCTTCGGGCGAAATCGCCCGCGCAATGACGACGACGGCAAGGATTCGCACGACGCGAATGGCGACTTCTGCCCCGCCCAGTACCGACAAGGCGCGCAGGAAGGACGCGCCCTCATGCCCCAAATGGCGGTCGGCGTGCGCCGCAATTCTGTTCATCCCTGCCTTCACCATGGAGTATGCCCTTTTCCAAAAGGCGCATCATCACGCCTAGTGATGCAAGCAATACAAGAGCTGTGCCAATTCCATTTTATCCCTTAAAATCAATATGATGGATAAAATTCTGCTACTGACCGTGCGCACCAGCGCGGGACAATTCGCATTTTGCAAAGGAAATCCTTTGCCCCATTCGCACTTTGCGAGTGCGGGCATAGGGTGACCATATGCCCGCGCCATCGTTAACCATCGTAACGTACCGCCCGCCGCAATGGTATGCAGTTGGCACGACCCTTGCTCTCCCTTTGCCAAAACCAATTTGGGGGACCACACATGAAACACGAATATAGCGGATTTAAAATTGGCAGCGCCGATGAATGGAAGGGCCAAGGAAATGGGGCATCGACCAACGTTCTGCCTTTTCCGATCAAAAGCCATCGCGCCGTTCGGCAAGACTGGCGACGCAAAAGCCTATTCGACCTCAATCTGGTCGATGCACAGCTGGATTATGTCATCGACCGGTTGGCGGCGCTTGCTCAGCACCCCGCGCAGCATATCGTTCATTTCGTCAACGCACATTGCGTCAATATGGCGGCGCGGGACGCCGAATATCGCGGCCATTTGCAAGGCGCCTCCGCGCTGTTGCCCGATGGGGCCGGCATCAAATTGGCGGCGAAAATGGCGGGTGTGAAGCTGGGCGATAACCTCAATGGCACCGACTTGTTTCCGCTGTTATGCGAACGCGCGGCGCGTGATGGGTTGAGCATTTACCTCCACGGCGCGCGCCCCGGCATTGCGCAGGCGGCGGCAGATGCCATGACGGAGCGTTTCCCCGCTTTGCGCATAGCGGGAAGCAGCAGCGGCTACATGGATGACCGAGACATTCCAAATCTGCTGTCCAAAATCAACGCATCGGGCGCGGACATTGTGTTGGTCGCATTGGGCGTTCCCATGCAGGAAAAATGGGTGGCCAAACACGCCCCGCGCCTGCACGCCCGCCTCATCATGGGTGTCGGCGGCCTGTTCGATTATTATTCGGGCCGCATTCCGCGCGCGCCAGCGGCTATGCGCAAAGCGGGCATCGAATGGGTGTGGCGGTTTATGCAGGAGCCGCGCCGCTTGTTCGCGCGCTACACCTTTGGCAATGCCGAATTCTTGGCGCGCGCGCTGTTTCGGCCGGTGGTTGCCAACACCATCCGCGTGCAAAGTTTCTATGCCCTGAAACGTACAAGCGATTGCCTGTGGGGGGTGGCGACGTTGATCATGCTCTTGCCGCTGATGCTGGCCGTTGCGGCGATGATTACAATGGAGGACGGCGGCCCCGTCTTTTTCCGCCAAGTGCGCGTTGGCCGCTATGGTAAGCCGTTCCGCATGTGGAAATTCCGTTCCATGCGCGTCGATGCGGAGCATGTCTTGGAGCAACTCCGCGCGCAAAGCGACCGCGACGGCGCCGGTTTTAAAATGAAAAACGATCCGCGTGTTTCCAAAATCGGCGCGTTTATCCGCCGCTATTCGATTGATGAATTGCCGCAGATTTTCAACGTGATTTCGGGTGATATGTCGCTGGTTGGCCCCCGCCCTTCATTACCCATCGAAATGGTCAGCGCGCCGCGCGAAGCGTTGGCTCGGCTAAATGGGCGCCCCGGCATTACGTGCAGTTGGCAGGTCTCTGGTCGCGCGCAAATTCCCTATGAACGGCAATGTGCAATGGACGTGGAATATATCAAAAATCCGGCTTTTCTAACGGATATTACGCTCATGCTGCGCACCGTGCCCGCCGTGTTAAAGGCCGATGGTGCGTATTAAAAACTGTACTGCTATTTGATTTGGTCCCACTATAGCTCCGGTTTAAGCCATTGAACCGGAGCTGCTTTTTTGTGAGAAATGGAATATTAGCGCATCGGTGGTCGCACGGCTTAGCGCGGCGAATATGTCGAGGGCCTTGTGGTCGATTTCGTCGTTGTGATGCGCGGTTAAAAATGCTTCCACGCCCGTCAAGCCAAAGGTTTCGCTTAACCCTTTCAATTTGTGCCGTGCCGCGGCGATTCCGACGCGGTCTTGTCTCCGCACGGCGGCGATAAATTCCAGTGTTGATTGGCGCAGATCGGTTTCGATGGCCGACAAAAGTGAGGGCTCCATCGCCCCATCTGTTAAATATTGGGCGATCTGCGCATCGTTGACGATTGGCTGGTAAGGGATTGTGTTTGCATCGTCGCGGCGGCGATCGAGCCCGATAACGCCGTCGGCGTCCATACCATTGATTCCATGTGGATCGGCATTTGAAAACGGTAACAAGGCCTCGATCAGCTTTCCCTTCTTGATCGGCTTTACAACAATGGCGTCCAAACCACCGTTCACAATCGCGTGCTGCATATCATCCGGGGAGTGCGCGGTAACGCCAATAATTGGGATGCGATGGCCAAGAGGTTCGCGCGCCCGAATGGCCGCTGTGGCCTGAAGGCCATCCATAATCGGCATGGAAATATCCATCAAAATCGCATCAAATGGTTCGCTTGCCCATATGTCGACCGCTTCTTGTCCATTGCATGCCATGGCGTAGGTGGCACCGAAGCGATCCAGCATAGAAGCCAGCACAATGCGGTTTGTTTCCAAATCTTCTGCGATCAGATAATGGCGGTTCGCCAACGCACTGGCAGCCAAAAGCAGCTGGTCGCTATCCCCTTGCGATGGGGCCAGGGTGGCCGCCGCAATGAGTGGCAAGGACAACCAAAAGCTTGCGCCGCCAAATTCGTTGCGCCGAAAACCGATTTCGCCGCCTTGCAATTCGGCAATCCGTCGGCAAATGGCCAGGCCAAGGCCATAGCCGTCTCCTTTGGCCTGCGTATCGGCAGTTGCCAATTGGTGAAAATCGGCGAAAACCGCTTGTTGATGGGTGACATCAATGCCTTTCCCGCGGTCCTCCACCTCAATCATCACCATGGCTTGCCCATTGTCGTCGGACTGCGTTAGTCGCACTGTGATGATATTCGGCTGTTCTTTTGACAGGCCGTATTTCAGGGTGTTGCTAATAAAATTATCAAGAATTTGGCGGAACCGAACGGGGTCGAGCAACATTCTGTTCGGCAAATCTTCCGCCACGTCCAATGTCAATGTGGCATCGGCGGCAATGGCATCATCGGTCCAAAAATCGACGATTTGTTGGGTCGTGGCGCGCAAATCAACGGGCGTTGTTTCCAGGCGAAGCTGCTGCGTTTCCGATCGCGCAAAATCGATGATGTCGTCCAACAACACCCGCAATTGATGTCCGCTGGTATTGGCAAGCGTTAACCGTTGTTGCATCGCGCCAGGAAGGGCATCGTCTTCTAACACCGCCAACATGCCAAGCAACCCGTTCAAGGGCGTGCGAATGTCATGGCTCATCATCGCCAAGAAGCGCGATTTCGCCGCGCTGGCGTTAACGGCTTGTTCCCGTGCTTGCTCCAGTTCATCGGAAAGGGCGTTTAAGTCGATAAGTTGTTGCGCCAGACGTGATCCTTGATCCGACAATTGGCGTTCAACGAATTTCTGTTCGCTTATGTCGGCATAACAAATGACCAATTTGCCATCTTCTGCTGGATTAAGCGTGATGCTCAAAAATTGATTTTCGCTGCGCTGTCGCTGCATCATTATGGGTTGCGTATTGCGTTGGAACAATTGGTTGACTTCGGGATCGCTGCGTCGGCCCCTGAAGTCGAAATCATGCAAATCGACGTAATCGGAAATACGCATCCCGTTATAGAGTTGGTCAGCGGCCACCCCGGAAATTTGTTCCAGTTTCTCATTCCAGCTAACCAAGAGGCGATTTTCATCGAAGACAGCGACGCCAATGGAAACGCTATCCAAAACGGCGGTCAAATAGCTGGAATAAGAATCCGTTTGATGCAGCGCGTGGTTTAAGCGCTTCGTCGTCGAATTGAGTTTTCTGATGCGGCGCTTGTCCAACAATCGCAGGACGCGGGCGTGACGTTCCGCCTGACGCCGCTCGGTTATGTCGATAAGCGTGCCGATCATGGCAAGCTGCCCATCGCCATCGGCCACTCGTTTTAATTCAAATTGTACCCAAAGCACGCGGCCCTGTGCGTTTTGGATTCGGATTTCGCCTCTTTGTTCGGCATAGCCAAGTTGCGCACGACGCAGGATACGGCGACCCAGTGCGACATCTAAGCGATGAATTTTGCTCAAAATGCGGTCTGCGGTCGCCGGGACAGAGTCGTTAAATCCAAAAAGCTCTTTAAAATAGCCTGTTACATTCAAATTCAATGGGGATGCCGCGTAAATTGTGCTCATCTTGGCCAATTTTTGCGCGTCCACCAATTGCCGCATGGTGCGGTCCAAACGTTGCGCTACTTCATCCTCGCGTTGGGCGAGTTGCAGCGTCTTTATGTGAATCGTTCGGGTTGCCTCATCGATGAGTGTCTCTGCTTGCTCCCGCGCCTGCTCCGAACGAATGAGTTTGCGTTGCAAGACGCCCAGCTGTGCCTGCAATTCTGAATGGGCTGCCGCATTTCTAGACCAAGGGAAATTCATATATGCTGCCTAGCGAACGGACAAAGCAGTCTTTTAGGGCAGGTTATTGGAAATATCGTAAACATCATCACATTTGGAAAGATTTATGCCGGCGTTTTTGGCTGACCGCACTTACCGTCCCGCGCCATAGCCATTGGCCAGCGCCAAACGGGCGAGCGCGGGGATGGATTTAGCGCCGGTCTTTTTCATCACACACGCGCGGTGATATTCGACCGTGCGCTGGCTGATGTTGAGATCCGCAGCGATATTTTTGCTGGGATGTCCGGCGAGCACCCGCTCCATGACGTCATATTGACGCGGCGTCAAGCTGTGCAGACGGGCGGCGGCGTCGCTTTGCCATTCCTGCAATTTTGCGCCATCGCGCGCCAAGTCCAAGGCGCGGTGGATACTGTCGAGCAGGTCGCGGCTGTTGACCGGTTTCTCAAGGAAATCGAGCGCGCCGATCTTCATCGCGGCCACCGCCATCGGCACCCCGCTGTGGCCGGTAATCATAATCGCGGGCAAGTGATGCCCCGCAGTCTTAAGTTCCTGCAACAGCGATAACCCATCCATCCCCGGCAAACGCGCGTCGATCAAAAGACACGCTTCGCCGCCGTCCTGATACGCGGCAAGAAACGCCTCACAATCGCCGTAATCGGCGACACACATGCCATGCGCCTCCAACAATGCACGCAAATACTGGCGCACCTCGGGGTCGTCATCGACGATGTAGATTGTCTGACCGTCGGCAAGCGCCACGCCATCGGTGGCCACCGATGCGCAGGGATTGGGGTGCAAAAGCTGCTTGATTGCGCCAAGCAAAGCGGCGCGGCTGACGGGTTTGTTCAATTGAACGCAGCCACCTTCGGCCACTTCGCGCAAGGTGGATGATGCGGCTGCTGTGCACCGCCCGTAGGTCCAACCGTTGCGCGTGCGCCTGATCGATAAACTCGCTGTGCACGCGCGCGATCAGATCGCCGACGACAAAATCTACGGGCTCGGCGCGCACCACGCCCGCCTCGATCTGGTTGATGTCGAGCATCGTGTTGAGCATTCCCGACATCGTGGTCAGCGTGCTTTCCAACCGGCCCAACAAAGTGAGCACCGAGGCATCGGTAACCTTTGCCACCAACAATCCTTGCAGCAGGGCCAGCGATTGCAAGGGTTGGCGCAAGTCGTGGCTTGCCGCCGCGAGAAAGCGCGACTTGGCCAGATTGGCAAGATCCGCCTCGCGCTTGGCCAGTTCCAACGCCTTGCGCGCATTTTTGCGTTCGGTGATGTCGGTGAAGGTAATCACGACGCCCTCCATTCCGTCTGCATTGGTGCGATAGGGCAGGATGCGGCGCAAATACCAGACGCCGCCCGGCGCGGCGACTTCACAATCGCTGGCGTGGCTATCGTGCAGCACCCCGCGCGCATCGTCGGCAAGCGTCGGGTCCACCGACAACGCGTGCAAATCCGCCAGGGGACGCCCGACATCGCCGGGGATGAGGCTGAACAGGCCCTTGGTCGCGGGGGTGAAAAAGCGGATTTTCAGCTCCGCGTCCAAAAATAGCGTTGCCACCTCGGTGCTGTACAGCACATTTTGCAAATCGTTGGAGGTCGTGCGTTGCCGCTCCAATGTTTCCTGCAATTGCCCATTCAGCGCGGTCAATTCTTCGTTCAGCGATTGCAATTCCTCTTTGGAGGTCAGCAACTCCTCGTTCGCCGATTGATATTCCTCATTAATCGACAGCGCTTCTTCGTTGACCGCGCGGTGGTCGTCGTGCGCGGTTTCCAGATCGCGGACCGCCGCGGTTAGATCGGCGCGTGCGGAGGCAAGTTCACGCTCCAATCCGGCAACGCGGGCATCGGCCTCTCCCGCACTTGGCGCGACCGATGCGGTTGGCTGCGGCGGCGCATCGACAAAGGCGATCAGCAGCAGCTCCTCCTGATTGTGCATCACGCGGCGACATCAATGTCGAAGCCAGCGGACAGGCCATCGCGCGTGGTATGGCCTCCATTGATGCGGAGATGCGGCGTCTTTTCATTCACCTGTGCAATCGCATCGCGCAGCCGCGCGCGCAGGCCGGGACTTGCCATCATCAACACATCGTGCGTCGGATAGCCGGGCGGCACGCGCAAATAGTGTGCGGTTGGCCCGACCGAATACAGGCACACATGCTGCCGGTTAATCAGCACCGCCGCAGGGGCAAGCGTGTCGAGCACAAGGCGGCGGCAAAGCTCGGCAAACGCCGGTTGGCGCGCGGCCTCGGTGCCATATTCGGCGCGCAAGGGCACGCGCATTGCCTCCCCGCCGCTGGTCGAAAAGGCCAAGGCGCTGGGCCGGGATTTGCCAATCTGGCGATAGACCCGTTCGGACTTTGCCACGGTTGCAAAAACATCATCGGCCTGCCCCACGGTTTCCGATGTGCCAAGCAAGAGAATGCCGTACTTTTTCAGCGCGAAATGGAACAAGGCGATGACTTTGGCCTGCGCCTCCGGCCCCAGATAAATCAGCACATTGCGGCACGACACGAAATCGAGCTTTGAAAACGGCGGATCGGCAAGCAAATCCTGGATTGTGAACACGACACAGGCGCGCAAATCGGGGGCGACAGTGTATCCGCCCTCGGCCTTTACAAAGAACCGTTTCAGCCGTTCGGGCGTCACGGCTTCGGCGATGCTGTCCGGGTAATGCCCTTCCCGCGCGGTGGCCACGGCGTCGGGGTCCACATCGGAGGCAAAGACGCACAGCGTAATGGGCCGCTTCGCCGCCGCAATCGCCTCAGCAAACAAAATGGTGAGTGAGTAAGTTTCCTCCCCCGTGCTGCATCCGGCGATCCATATGCGCAAAGGCTGGCCGTCGTCATGCGCCTTCACAAGGTCAGGGATGATTGATTTTTCCAACAGATCAAACACCTTGGCATCGCGGAAGAAAGCCGTGACGTTAATCAACAGATCAGTGGACAGCACCGCCAATTCCTCCGCGTCGTCCTCTAGCACAACCAGATAGGCGCCCATATCGGTGAGCGTTGGGGAGGCAATCGCCATCCGCCGCTCTATCCGGCGTTGCATCGTGCCCATTTTGTACAAAGTGAAATCATGCGCCGTGTTGGCGCGCAGCAAAGCGATGATCTTTGGCAGGGCCGGTTCATCCGCAGGGGCGGGCACTCGCGATGGGACGGGGCGCAATCCCTTGGCAAAAACCGCCAGCGCGGCGGGCATTTTTGCAAGCGGCAACACGGCATCGGCGCACCCGCCATCAACCGCGCTTTGCGGCATACCGTCATATTCGGCCTCGGCAGGGTCCTGCACCATGATGAACCCGCCTGTGCTATGCAGCGCCTTTATTCCCTCGGTTCCGTCGGTGCCGGTGCCGGAAAGGACGATCGCCGCCGCGCGCTTGCCAAGGTCCTTTGCCATCGACGCGAACAGAAAGTCGATTGGCATCCGCGCGCCATGCGCCTCGGCGGGCTCCTTAATCGCCGAAGACGAAGCCATGATTGGCCTGTTGATGACCGATGTGATGGAATCGCTGGGCCATATCGTTGCCGATGTTGTCTCGACCGAGGCGGATGTCGTCGCCGCTGCTTTGGCGCGGTAGCCCGACTTGATGCTCGTCGATGCCCGGCTTGGCAGCGGCAGCGGAGTGAATGCGGTCCGCACGATTTTGCAATCGCATTACGTCCCGCACCTGTTTGTCACTGGCAACACCAAAGATGTTCGCGCCCAAGCGCCGAATGCCGTCATATTGGAAAAGCCGTTTTTCGTGCCCGAGCTGATCCGTGCCATTGAGCAGGCGTTGATTATGCCGCATTATGCAGGCGTGCAATGGGCCTAAAGCGCGCTTAGGATAGCGGCACGGTCCGCCGCGCTTGGCCGCCATGCCGACGG
>JBGSOJ010000089.1:0-1604 GCA_041739175.1 Sphingomonadaceae bacterium | reverse complement strand
GCGCTCCGCCCGCCGCGACCTCGCCATGGAGGCGGGCGTACCGCCCTATGTCATCTGCCACGACAGCACGTTGCGCGAAATGGCGGAAACCATGCCGATGACATTGGCGGCAATGAGCAAAATCACCGGCATGGGCGCGAAGAAATTGTCCGCTTATGGCGATCGGTTTTTGCAGGTTATCCGGCGGTTTTGAGTTTACGAAAAAATCTTCTCCCCACTGGGGAGAAGGATACGAAGCCTTAGCGGCTAGTCCGCTTAGGCGCAGTTGGATGAGGGGGTAGTGGCACCGAAAGCGAAGAAACCCTCACCCCAACCCTCTCCCAAAGGGAGAGGGGGAAGACGACCTACTCCGCCTTCAAATGCTTGTCCAACCATCCCAGCACGGTGCCAAACCATTGGCGCGAGTTTTTCGGCTTGTTAATCCAATGGTTTTCATCGGGGAAAATAAGCAATTTGCTCTCAATCCCCTGCCGCTGCAACGCGGTGAAGGCGGCCAAGGATTGCGAATACGGAATGCGGAAATCCTTCTCCCCCGCCGTAATCAGCGTCGGCGTGCGCCATTTGGTGACGTGGTTGACGGGGTTCCATTTTTCCGCGTCCGTCCGCTCCCACCACGGGCCCATGTGGTCCCATTCGTCGAACCACAATTCCTCCGTTTCAAACGCCATCGCGCGCAGGTCGAACACGCCTGCGTGGTTGACGATGCATTTGAAACCGTTGTTCCACTGGCCAGAAATCCAGTTCATCATATATCCGCCATAGGACGCGCCGAGCGCGCAGGCGTTGCCAACATCGATGCCCGCATCCTTCGCGCCCGCAGCAGCCAGGCCGAGTTTTAGGTCGGTGAGCGGCTTGCCGCCCCAATCGCCCTGTATGCTATCCGTGAACGCCTGACCGTATCCCGTCGAGCCGTGGAAATCGACCATGACTGCGGCATAGCCTGCCGATGCGAACGCCTTCGGATTCCATCGGAAGGACCAGCTGTTGCCGAAGCTACCCTGCGGCCCACCGTGGACAAGGAACGCGACGGGGAGCTTGCCGTCGGGCATGGCTGCGCCAGTGGGCTTTACAATTTGCCCCCACACCGTGTCACCATTCGCGCCCGCAAAGCTGAACCGCTCAATGGTGACGGGGTCAATCTCGGCAAATACCGCGTCGTTTGCCTCGGTAATTTTGGTGAGCTTGCCCTTAGGCGAGAGCAAATAGAGTTCCGTCGGCGCCTGAATGGTATCCAGCCCGATGAGCACATGGCCATCCTTCATCGGCACAACCGCGCCGACATGGCCGTCCTGCGTCAAGCGGGTGACTTTGCCGCGCAAATCGACGCGGAACAGCGGCGTATCCAGCGTATCGCCAGCCGTCACAAAAATGCTTTTGCTGTCCGCCGCCCATGCGATGGAGCCGACCGAGCGGTCCCAATCCTGCGACAATGGCGTCACTACGCCGGTCGCATTGTCGCGCAATTGCAATACCATCCGGTCGGATTCATATCCGGGCCGCGCCATTGCCGCCCACGCGGTCCACCTGCCGTCGGGCGAGGCGGCGGGCAGATTGTCGGTGCCCATATTCGACGCCGTCCAATTATCGACGCCGCCGCCATCGGC
>JBGSOJ010000236.1:0-6389 GCA_041739175.1 Sphingomonadaceae bacterium | reverse complement strand
CTTGCCAAAACGCAGCCCACCCAATGCCGCGCCCGCGAAACCAGCTACGCCGCAGCCGTCTCTATCCCCGCCTGCGAAAGCTCAGCCGAAAAACGCCCCAACCGAAAAAGCCGCGCCTGAAAAAACCGCATCGGCCAAGGCCACCCCGCAGCAAGCAAAGGCGGCCACTACCAAGGCCACACCCGCGCCGGTCGCGGCAACGCCCGCGCCGGATAAGCCTTAACCTGCGAACCCTCCCCCACGCAAAAAACAGCACGAATGCTGATTTTTGCAGATAGGCGCTTGTCATGTTGCGACATGGCGTTACTTTCCCGCGTCAGAATGCTGCTGTAACGCGACATTAAAATGGCGGCGGCATGACAACCAGACGGCACCCTTTTTAAGGGCCCTTTCAAGGGAGGGGGAGCAGCCGAAAAAAGAGAGATATCGGGCATGATATTTGGACGGGTAAAATCATTGGACGCCATTTTGGCGACCGCAGAGAAAAAATCGCTCACGCGAACCTTGGGGGCGTTCCAGCTAACGATGCTGGGTGTGGGGGCGATTATCGGCACGGGCATTTTTGTTTTGACCGCTGAGGCGGCGCAAAAGGCAGGGCCGGGGATGATGATTTCGTTCATCATCGCGGGCTTCGTCTGCGCCGTGGCCGCCTTGTGCTATGCCGAAATGGCGGCCATGGTGCCGGTGTCGGGATCGGCCTATACCTATAGCTATGCGGTGATGGGCGAATTGCTCGCCTGGATGGTCGGTTGGGCCCTGGTCCTTGAATATGCAGTCGCAGCAGGCGCCGTGAGCGTCGGTTGGTCCGGCTATTTCGTCGGCTTGCTTAGAGAATTTTTGGGGGTCGATTTCCCCAATAGCCTTGCCAATGCCGACGCTTTGATTGCGCAAATCAAGCTGGCATTCGGTGCGACGCCATCGGCGGAATTGACGACTGCGCTGAACACCGGGGGCATAATCAATTTGCCCGCGATGATTATTGCTCTGCTCGTCACATGGCTGCTGATTATCGGTACCAAGGAATCGGCGTTCATCAACGCGATTTTGGTGATGGTCAAAATCGCCGCGTTGACGTTGTTCGTTGTGCTGGCCGTGCCGGTGATGCAGGCGGAGAATTTTGAGCCGTTTGCGCCGCTTGGCTTCGGCGGGATCAGCGCGGCTGCGGCGTCGATTTTCTTTGCCTATGTTGGCTTTGACGCCGTTTCCACGGCGGCGGAGGAAACCAAGAACCCGCAACGCAACATGCCAATTGGCCTTATCGGGTCGCTGGCGATTTGCACCATTTTCTATATTCTGGTCGCTGCTGGCGTAATTGGTTCGGTCGGCGCGCAGCCGTTGCTGGATGCCGCCAGAAACGGCATCGCACCCGGCTCAACCGAACTCGCCGCCGCCTGTGCGAGCCAAACGGAGCAAGTGGTGGTTTGCTCCAAGGAAGCCTTGGCATGGACCTTGCGCGAGATCGGGTGGCAACAAATGGGCAATCTCGTCGGCCTTGCCGCTGGCCTGGCTTTGCCATCGGTTGTGCTGATGATGATGTTCGGCCAAACGCGCATTTTCTTTGTGATGAGCCGCGACGGCTTGTTGCCAAAAGCGTTTTCCAAAATTCACCCCAAATATGGCACACCGCATATCGTCACCATTGTCACCGGGGTGTTCGTCGCGATGTTCGCCGCTTTGTTCCCCGTGGGCGCATTGGCGGATATTTCGAACAGCGGCACTCTGTTCGCCTTTGCGATGGTCGCCATTGCGGTCATTCTGCTGCGCCGGACCGACCCCGATCGCGTTCGTCCGTTCCGCACGCCGATGATTGCGTTGGTTGGCCCCATCGCGGTTGCCGGATGCTTGTACCTGTTCTTCAGCCTTTCGACCTACACATTGTTGCTGTTCGTCGGTTGGGCGATGTTGGGCCTGATCGTCTATTTTGCGTATAGCCGCAAGAATAGCCATCTGGGACAGGGGCATTTTGAAGTGCATGAGGATGACCCCGATATCCCGCCGTCATCGGTGCCGCCGGGGCCATCGTTCGATTAAGCCTTGCATGGATGAAATTGGAAGCGCGGGGGGAGCAATCCTCCCGCGCTTTTTTTGCGCTGCCCGCGCGAGTCGCCCGTCATGCCTTGCCGCATGTGTTGCAATCTTTTTGCCAAGCAGTGTGTCAGAATGACTCACTGCCCCCGATGCTGGAAATTATTGCGTCCAATTGGGGGTACGTCGGGCCGGGCCGGATGGTAAATAGCTTTTCAACATCGCTTTCGCTTGTCATAAAGCTGTCGTTCATCCCACGGGCGGCATCGCTTTTGCCCTTGGAATGAACAGCATTCCTGCCCGATAGCCCCCGATAGCCAAGGTTCCCCCATTGAGCGCCCCAGTCAAATTTCCTCGGTTTTTCGTGACCAACCCCGCGCCATGCCCCTATTTGCCGGGCAAGATGGAGCGCAAGGTGTTCACCGAATTGAACGGCGACCACGCGCAGGAGCTTAACGACGCGCTGGGCCGAATCGGTTTCCGCCGCAGCCAGAATGTCGCCTATCGTCCCTCCTGCGTGGATTGTAAGGCGTGCGTGTCGGTGCGGGTGCTCGCCAATGTATTCCAAATGGGCAGCGGGCAGAAACGCATCTGGAAACGCAACCGCGATTTGGAAGCCACATTGTGCAAGCCATGGTCGACGGCGGAACAATATGATCTCCTCCGCCGCTATCTCGCCGCGCGCCACCCCACCGGCGGGATGAGCGAAATGGATGAGATGGACTATGCCGACATGGTCGAGCAAACGCCGGTCAACAGCCACATCATCGAATATCGTGAGCCGTCCACCGATGGCCGCCCCGGCAAATTGGTCGGCGCGTGCCTGACCGATTAGCAAGGCGATGGCCTGTCGATGATTTACAGCTTTTTTGAACCCGATTCGGAAACGCGACAGGGGCTTGGTACGTACATCATTGTCGACCATGTTTTGCGCGCGCGCCACATGGGCCTGCCTTACTGTTACCTTGGCTATTGGGTCGAGGGTTCGCGGCGGATGGATTATAAAGTCCGCTTTCGCCCGCTGGAGCGATTGGGCCGCGATGGGTGGGAATTGATGGCGATAAACGCGCGCCAGGCGGTTTCCGTTTAGGTCCTGACCCTAAATCAGCCTAGTAAAAAGCGGCGCAATCCCCTTGGAAACCGCGCCGCTCCGTTTAAGGCTTATTCGGTGGTGATGATGGCCCAGCTCATCACCTCAACGCTTTGATAAGCATCCTGGCTTTGCTGCACGAACCAGACTTCGTCGCCCATGTCCTGCCAGAAACGCGGCTCGTCCTCATTTAGGCCCATCGGACCGCACGCGGCGCGCGGGCCGTCGCTGGTTTCCAGCAGCTTCATCGCCTGTTCGGGCGTGACATTGTCGATCTGATAATGCGTCGCCACGGCCATATCGGGCACCACGCGGCATCCCTTCAACGCGCCCTTGCCCGGCGTGGCATCGCGCGCGGCGGCCATGATCGCGTCCTCGGCAGTGCCTTCCTTGGCATAGAGGTACGCAATCGGTGCATCATCGGCGCCATAAGGGCCATCGATCAGCGTCAATTCGCCGCGATTGGCCCCACCCGCAAATTCCAGCGTGGCGGTCTTATCGCCGCATTTCAGCGCCTTGTACAGCAACCAGCCATTGGGCAAAGCCGCCTCATTCACCACCCAAGTGCAATTTTCGCGCCCTGGCTCGATCGGTAAATCGTCCACTGGATCATTGAGATAATTGATCGCGCGGGTGGCGCACACGCCGCTGCCGGGCAAGCGTGGGCCATCATCGGGGCAGGGGCGGCCAGCGGCCTCTCCCGCGTCATCGGCATACACTTCGCCATTGTCGGTGTCTGTCGCGGCGGGCATGAGGAATTCCGCCACGCCGATATAGGCTTCGGGCGTGCCGATATTGTCCGCGACGCATTCCTCCACCTTCAAAATCGCCGCTGCGCTGCCGGTGAGCGGCTTGTCGATCGATGCTTTGCCCACATCCAGGATCATCCTATTGCCCTTGGCCAGATTGACGACATCCTGCATACCCAGCCACGCAATGGCGTTATCTTTGTCGCCTGTGCCAGCAATCGCATAGCGGGTGCCGTCAATTTCCAACGCGCCGTCCCATTCGGCGGCGGCACCATAGGGCACGGCGATTTGCCATTGCATTCCGTCCCAACCAATGCGCCATGCGTCGTCCTCTGCTCCATATTGCGCCATGCAATACGCAAATGTGCGGCCGTCGCTGCCCTTGCTAATGGTCCAGCCGCGTGCGTCGCCGTAATGGCTTTCCGCCACGCCATTATCCCCGGCAATGTCATAGCCGCCATAGCTGTTGGTTTTTGCCATCAGCGGTGATGCCGACAGCATCAATGCGGCCAATGCCCCCCATGTTTGCGCGCGCCACGATGGCGCACAAATCGCCTTTGCCATGATAATCCCCCATTGCGTTCAGCCCGCGAATCTTCAGGCTTTGTTACACCCCTGCACGGTGCAAATTATTGTATCATGGGCGGGGGTTGAAGAGAATATTGCCTATGCCAATTGGCCGCAGGAGGCGTCGGGATAAGCGATTGCCATGACTTCCCATTCCTTTGCCCCAGCGGGCAAAGTGACGGTGCGCACATCGCCCACTTTTGCCCCGCGAAGGGCGCGCGCCAGCGGGCTGTTCCACCCAATCCGCCGTGCGCCTGCGTCCGCCTCATCATCGCCAACAATTGTGTAGGTGACGCGCGCATCGTCCACATCGGCCAGTTCAACGATCGCGCCGAACAACACGCGGTCGCGGTCGATATGCGCGGCGGGATCGACGACTTTGGCGTGTTTCATTTTCTGGCTCAGGCGGCGCAGTTGCCGGTCAATATCGCGCAGTTTCAGGCGGCCATAAATATAGTCGCCGTTCTCCGACCGGTCGCCATTGCCCGCCGCCCAGCTGACAATCTCGACCAGGCGCGGGCGTTCGATGCTGAACAATTGCGTATATTCCGCGTGCAGCCGCCGGTACCCTTCGGGCGTGATATAATTCGGGCGATCCGGCCCCGTTGCGCTCACCGCCGCAGATAGCCGGACAGGGGCCGATCTCCCTGGCTGCGCGCCTTTTCAGGATACAGCGCGTCATACATGACAAGGTTTTCCAGCACGCGCTGCACATAATTGCGCGTTTCGAGGATGGGGATATCCTCCACCCAGGCGACAATATCGGTGCCCGGCAGGCGCGGGTCGCCGTTGCGGCGGATCCATTTGTTCACATTGCCCGGCCCCGCATTATACGCCGCCACCGCCAGCACATAATGGCCATCGTAATAGCGCAGCATTTTGTCGATATAGGTGCTGCCCAATTGGATATTATAGCCCGGATTTTCGGTCAGCGCGGTGCGGTCATAGGACAGGCCCAGACCGCGTGCGACTTCGTTGGCGGTGCCGGGCATCAATTGCATCATCCCGCGCGCGCCCGCGTGGCTGACGGCGGTGCGGTCAAACTGGCTTTCTTGGCGGGTAATGGCGTGGATCAGTGAGAAATTGCTATCATAGCCAAAAGGAACCTCCACCGACGGATACGCCAGCGGGATCAGGGTATCGTGTCCCTCAATCCGCGCATTGCGCCCCGCAATCACCGCCAGATCGGGACGACCCAAGAGGGCGGAAAGCGCGACCGCATCGCGGTGCTCCGCCTCGGTCTTTGCGCCGTTGCCGATTGCGCGGACGAACAACGTCTGCTCGGCGCGTCCGCCGGCAACCATGGCCGCCATATAGAGCGGGCGGCTGCCGGGATTGCCATCCCCCGAAAGGCGGGGCATCGCGGCGAAATCGGGCAGGGGCCGCCCCAAATCCTCCAACGCCAACATGCCGTAATATTGGTCGGGATAGGCGGCAGCTTTCTCAAGAAAGGTCATGCGCGCTTGCCCGTCGCCCGCCGCCAATGCGGCGCGCGCGGCCCAATAATAGCCCTTTGCCTTTGTCTGCGGCGATTTGGCGGCATCGCCATAACGCGCAAACATGCCCACGGCCTCGCCCGGACGGCCCAGTTTCAACAAAGCTGTGCGCCCAGCGAGCCATGCGAGGGTGGTATAATCGTCGCGCACGCTGAACGAGGCGGTGGAGACATCCATCCCCGCGGGCAGGCCATCGTCCAACCGGCTGGCGATGCCATAGGCAAGGTCATAGCGCCCGCCTTCCTCAGCCTTCTTGGCGCTGAACGCCAGCATTTCGTACCAAGCATCTGGATTGGCGGGCGGAAACGCGAGCGGCGGACGGTTGGCCAGCATATTGCGGGCGCCCCAGACATCGCCTTTGCCCGCCATAAACTTCGCGCGTTCGGCGACATAGGCCGGGTCCTGCATCGCCGATTGTCCGGCATAGGCTGCGCGATTGTCCGCATCGGGGGCCTTAGCACG
>JBGSOJ010000076.1:0-4293 GCA_041739175.1 Sphingomonadaceae bacterium | reverse complement strand
GGCCAGAGTTTGTGCAAAATGCCATGTTGGCATCGGTGAATGTCACCCCCAACCGTGCCGGGCAAATCACCAGCTACGGCTATGGTGAACAAATCGCCGATGAGGTTAGGCCGTCGCTTGCTGCGCTCATGACTGGAGGTTCTGGCCGTTTGGGGGAAAGTTTCCTTATCGACCAATCGATTGACCCTGCAACCATCCCCCGAATTAGCGCCATTGACCTGTTGAATGATCGCGTTGCACCCGATCGAATCGCGGGAAAAAGCCTCATAATCGGCGCGACCGCGATTGAATTGGGTGATCGCTACGCCACGCCCGATCATGGGGTTATCCCCGGCGTTATCATCCACGCGATGGCGGCCGAAACGCTCGACTACGGCATGGATATCGGCGTGCTGGGCGGAGTGTGGATGTTTGCGGTGGCGTTGCTATTCCTGTTATCGTGGAATTTCTATCGCAGCAAAACGAAATCCAAGAGAAGTTTCTCACGCCTGAGCGTTGCGGCGCTTATCGTAGCCGCGGTTTCGCTCAAATTCCTGGCCTATTCCTTCGGTATAGTCGCAATTGAGATCGGCCTGACAATCGCCTTTCTGGCAAGCTATTTCGTTATTGATTTGATCATCACCACGCTAAAAACGCTGGCCCATGAACGCTCGAGCGATGCTGGCACCGATTTGCCCAATGGACAAGCGATGCTGCAACGGGCGGAAAAACTTCCCCATGCCCATATTGCCGTTGCGCAGATCGGAAATTTTGCCGAAATCACCGCGATTTGCAAAGGTGAGGAATTGGTGGCGATCATCCAATCGATTGCGCGCCGTTTGCAAATGCTCGCCTTGCATGGGCATGTCTACCGAACCGGTAAAGACCAAATTGCGTGGATTATTGACGCACATTATGCCGATCGTTTGCAGGACCATTTTGATACGGCGGCTTCGTTTATGCTGCTTCCGGTGGAAGGCGGCGACCGAAAGCTGAAGCTACAAGTGCACTGCGGCTATTGCGGCGGAGACGCAAAATCGGCCTTGGAGCTGCTGTCTAAAGCATCCATCGCGGCGCATAATGCCACTGTTCACGGGTATCGTTGGATTCCATACAGCGACGATATCAACGATTTGGCGCAGGAAAAACTCACCATTCTCTCTGACATCGACGCGGCCATCGACAATGGCGATATCTGGGTGGCCTATCAACCAAAGATGGACATCGCCACTGGCCGTGTCGAAAGCGCAGAGGCCCTGGCGCGTTGGACGCATCCCAAATTGGGCAACATCGGACCCGATCGCTTCATTCCGTTGCTTGAAGCCGAAGGACGGATGACCGATTTGACGCTCCACATTCTGCGCCGTAGCCTTTTGGATATTCAACATTGGAACAGTTTAGGCAAAGCCATCAATTGTTCTGTGAATATCTCCGCCGCCCTGCTGCTCGATAACGATTTTGGCGCGCAATGTGTCGCTGCGGTCGAAGACAGCGCCACCGCCAATGATCAAATAACCTTTGAAATTACCGAGACATCGGCGCTGTCCAGCCTTGAGCATGCCGCGGAAATTACGCAACGGCTGCGCGATATGGGCGTGCGTATTTCCATCGACGATTATGGCACAGGCCAATCGACGCTTTCGTATCTGCGCAATTTTTCGGCGCATGAAATCAAAATTGACCAAAGCTTTATAAAGTCGATGATTTCCAATGAAGTTGACCGCGTGATGGTTGGCTCAACGATCAACTTGGCGCATGAAATGAATTTGAAGGTGGTCGCTGAAGGCGTCGAAGATGGCGCAACTTTGGCGATTTTGGAGCGTTTTGGCTGCGATGTGGTGCAGGGTTGGCACATTGGGCGTCCCGTCGACGCTCAATCCTTTGCCAAAACATGGGTCGCAAACGCGAAAATTGCGACAGGATGAAACCTCAATCGCCTTAAATGGCGAAGCCGGTAGGCCAAGCCATCCAACAAATGTCGATGTCAACCTTGTAGGCTGTCCGCAATGCGCAAACATGCGCGCAGACCCGACTGGTCTGTTCGTCGCCCTAGCCGCAAATCAATGCGCAAAGCTTGGGCCAATTCCTGAGCAATGGCGAGACCGAGGCCTGCGCCGGGCTTGCTCGCGCAAAAGCGGGTTCCGATGGCGAAACATTGCGCCAATTGCGGATCGGTCATTCCCGGGCCGTCGTCGTCAATCGCGATCTGAATAGCTCCGTCTTGCCGGGACACTGTTATCGCCACATCGCACGCCGCCCATTTGGCGGCGTTATCGATGAGGTTGGATAATAATTCTGACAACTGCATCGGATCGACGGGCAAGCGCACGGGGTCTGTTAAAGCATAAGAAAGCGTGAAATTCTGGTCGGGATAGAGCCGCCGCATTGCGCGCAGGATCGGATCAAACAGGTCGGGTAGGATGGCACCCTGTCCGCTCGCCAAGCCAACTTGCGCAATCAGGCGCGCGCGGGCGATATGAAAATCGACTTGCGCGCCAATGGCGGCGGCTTGGGCAAGGACAACCTCACCGCTGGGCTGTGTTTCGGGGGCGTCCAATAGCTGCTCCGCCTCATCGGTGATGACGGCCAGCGGCGTGCGCAACGAATGGGCAAGGTTGCCCGCCTGCACCCGCGCGCGCTCAATATGGCGGGCATTGTCCTCGACATAGCCGTTCAAGTCGCCAACAAGCGGAGCAATTTCCTGCGGATAGCGCCCGTTTAACGACGCGATCTCCCCGCGCCGCAGCTGCCCCACCGCGCGCGTCAACCGGTCGAGCGGGCGAAGGCCAAAGGACACAACCGCCAATCCGCTGGCCAACAACAGCACGCCCAGCAGCGTTAGCCACAATGCCAATTCGCGCTTAAACCCGCCGACAACATCATGCAAATGGCGCTGATCGGTGGCGATCGTGTAATGCACCGTGCCGACATTCGGAAGCATGCGGGTAAAGCCATAGGCAATTGTCGGCCCCGTCGGTCCCTTGGTTAGCCGGTGCAAAATCTCTGGAGCATGGGCAATTTGGTCATCAAGCGCCCCGCGCGTCATTGATGCGGATTTCAGCGGAGCGTGCTCATCCACGCGAATTTGCCAGTAAAACCCGGACAGGGGCACGGTATAGCGAGGGTCAGACAAAGGCCGCTCCAAAAAGGGACGACCGCTGGCATCAAATTGCGCTAGCGTCGCCAATTCCTGCACATGAACCTTTAACTCGCTGTGATAATTATCCTCCAGATGCGCCTTAAACAGCTGCACCGACGTATAGAGGATGGTGCCAATGCCCAACGCAACCCACAAAAGCACCGCGACCATGAAACGCAGGCGCAGGCTGTTCCAGCGATTGGGTTGATGGGCGGCTTGGTAGGGCGTGGTCATTTCACAAACCGATAGCCAAGGCCGCGCACCGTGTCGATGCGGTCGCGCCCGATCTTGCGGCGCAATCGCCCGACCAACACCTCAATCGCATTTTGGTCGCGGCTGTCCTCAAGCGCATAGAGATGTTCGATCAAATCAGCCTGCGGCATAATTTGCCCGGCATGATCCATAAACAGGCTGAGCAACCGAAACTCCTGCTTGCTAAGCGACAGGTCCACGCCATCAATAGTCACGCTGCGCGCCACGGGGTCCAGCATAATGCCGCCCGCGCTAATCACATTGTCCGCCCGCCCGCCATGCCGACGGAACAGCGCATTCAATCGCGCCTGTAATTCTTCAAAGCGCACGGGCTTCACCACAAAATCATCCG
Organism: Sphingomonadaceae bacterium; assembly: GCA_041739175.1. GTDB lineage: Bacteria > Pseudomonadota > Alphaproteobacteria > Sphingomonadales > Sphingomonadaceae > JBGSSR01. Next base: position 571 of record JBGSOJ010000076.1, on the reverse strand, counting down.
CGCCCGCGTTTAATCCATCGACCTTGTCCTGCCAGCTGCCACGCGCGGTGAGGATGAGGATGGGCGTCGCCACCTTGCGGGCACGCCAATGCGCCAACACCTGCATGCCATCGCCATCGGGAAGGCCAAGGTCCAATATGATCGCCGCCATATGATCCAGATCAGGCCACAGCTCGGCCTCCGCCCGCGTCGTGGCAAGGTCCACGGCATAGCCCGCGCCGCGCAAACGATGCAACAGGCGGCGGCCCAATTCGGGGTCATCTTCAACCAGCAACAGGCGCATAATTTGTCGGCATTTCCTTCGTTACTGTGTTCTCTAAAACAGAAAACTGACACCATCCTGTCAATTTGTCAGCTTCGTGTCAGCTTGACCAGCCATGCGTAGCCATCATGCAAAAAAACCGCCTTCTCCTTGTCGCTGCCGTGATTGCCGCTTTGGCTATTGCGGCTTATTATTTCTGGCCTGTTCCGGCGGCCGAAGTTGCAGCGGAGGAAGTGGATACGCCCAACAACCCCGGCGAATTGACGGTAGAGCAAGTCAAACGATTGGGCATTGAAACAGCCACCGCCG
>JBGSOJ010000056.1:0-4105 GCA_041739175.1 Sphingomonadaceae bacterium | reverse complement strand
TCGGTTTGGTATAGCTGCCGTCCTCAAGCGTTTTGTGGATACGCTCGATAAAGGCAAAATCGGAAAATTGTGTCATAAAATCTCTCTTAAACGAACAAGCCAAACGCTTATGCCGCGCCAAAAACGCTACAAATTAGGTATAACTCGTCCAAAATGACGAGCCCGATGCGTGATCGGCAGGCTGTCGAATAACATACGACGATTTGGACCATCTTGCAGGGGCGGCACAGGCGGAATTGCCCGATTTGCCCTTCACGCGGCATAGGATGATCAGGGCGAGATCGTATCTCACGCCTTCGTCGTTGACAGCCCTTTCTATGTTGCGCCGCAAAAAGTCAAGCGTTGATTGCATCGACGGCTTGCATCAACGGCCGATTTGCTTAAGGCAGGGGGATGATTGTGCGCACATTCTCTATGATTTTTGGCCTCGCGTTGTGCGCCGCGTTGTGGGTGGCTGGCTCGTGGGCGGCGGAGGTTTTGGCTATTCCAGTGCCCGGCGGAGTCATCGGTATGGCCGTCCTATTCGCTTTGCTCGCCGCACGCGTATTGCGGCCGGAGTGGGTCGCGGCGGGGGCGGATTTGCTGATCCGCCACTTGCAATTGTTCTTTATTCCGGCGGTGTTGAGCATTTTGTCCTACCCTTTGTTGTTCGGGCTATTGGGGCTGAAGATTTTCGTTTCCCTCATCGTCGGCGTTTTCATCGTCATGGCCAGCGTTGGCCTGACCGTTGATTTGTTGTTGCGGCGTCGGGGATGAGTGCGGGGCTGGCCTGGGCGGTTGCGACCCTAATGCTCTATCTTGGCGCGCGCGCGGTCCATGCGCGCCTTAACACATATTGGAGCGCCCCAGCGCTTAGCGTATCGGTAATCCTGCTCGCCGCCGCAATGGCGATGGGGACGAGCTATGCGGAATATGCCGAATACAGCTATGCCTTTGTCTGGATGCTTGGCCCGGCGACTGTCGCATTCGCATTGCCTTTGTATCGCGAACGCGCATTGATCCTGCGGTATTGGGCGGTGATGCTGGCAGGGGTCAGCGTGGGCAGCGTCGTCTCGCTCGCCGTAACATGGGTGAGTTTGCGGCTCATCCCGATGGACGCGATCACGGCGCAAAGCCTTTGGCCGCGCAGCATGACCAGCCCCTTTGCCATGCCCTTCGCCGCGCAAATCGGCGGTGATCCAGACCTCGCCGCACTTTTCGTCATCCTGACCGGGGTCATTGGCGCGGCGATGGGAAACTTGCTTTTGCGCTTGCCGATCCATCATCCCATAGCAAAGGGGATGGCGCTCGGCACCGGCGCGCATGGGGTAGGGACCAGCTTTGCATTTACCCTTGGCGGGCAAGCGGGCGCGATTGCCGGTTTGGCGATGATCCTGACGGGGCTGTTCAATATATTGGGGTTGTTTGTTGGCCTATCGCTGCTCCGCCTTTTCACCTGAGCAAAAAGGCGCTAGGGGCGGCGATTATGGCAAAAAACCAAACTCCACAGCCCATTCGTGGCACGCAAGACATCTTTGGCGCGGACTATGATAAGTTTGAGCATGTGGTGGATAGCTTCCACCGCATCCGCAAGCTCTATGGGTTTAAGGGCGTGGCGATGCCGGTGATTGAGCCGACCGCGGTGTTCGCGCGCAGCCTAGGCGAGACCACCGATGTGGTGTCGAAGGAAATGTACAGCTTTGACGATCGCGGCGGCGATAGCGTGACATTGCGCCCCGAATTCACCGCTGGCCTGTGCCGTGCGTATATCACGAACGGCTGGCAGCAGCACGCGCCGTTGAAGATTGCGACACACGGGCCGCTGTTCCGTTATGAGCGCCCGCAAAAGGGGCGTTATCGCCAGTTTCATCAGATTGACGCCGAAATCATCGGCGCGGCTGAACCGCAGGCCGATGTAGAATTGTTGGTGATGGCGGACCAATTGCTGAAAGAATTGGGGATAGCGGAGCATATCACGCTGCACCTCAACACCCTTGGCGATGGCCCGACCCGGGACGCATGGCGCGCGGCGCTGGTGGCGCATTTTGAGGCGCATCGGGCAGAGTTGTCGGAGGATTCCATCGAGCGGCTCGCCAAAAACCCGCTGCGCATCCTTGACAGCAAAGACCCCCGCGACCGGCCGATAGCCGACAGCGCGCCAGACATCGACGCCTATCTGACCGATGAAGCGCGGGCGTTTTTTGACGCGGTGACGGCGGGGCTGGACGCCGCTGGCGTGGCGTGGACACGCAACAGCCGCCTTGTGCGCGGCATGGATTATTATCGGCACACCGCGTTTGAGTTCATCACCGACCAATTGGGCGCGCAGGGGACAGTGCTGGGCGGCGGGCGTTATGACGGGTTGATCGGCGACATGGGCGGGCCGGAAACGCCAGCAGTCGGCTGGGCCGCGGGGGTGGAACGGTTGGCGATGTTGGTGGGAGATGATCCGTATGTTCCAACCTTGCTCAGCATCCCATTTGGAAAGCAAGGGCCTTTCACAAAGCCATTGATTGAGATTGTTCCTCAATCCCGACAAGATGAAGTAGTCTGTGCGAAATTAGCAGCTCAGCTTCGCCGCCTTGGCGTTTCTACTTTGACGACATTCACAGGTAAGCCGCAAAAACGATATGATCGGGCGTTCAATTTTGATCGTGCCCAAGGTGTGATCGCTGTCAATAAGATTGATGGCGGCATTTCGGGGAAGCTGTCAACGGTGAGCGCAGATTTTCAAGCGGGCATTGCATTATGCAAATTTCTTGAGGCAAACATCCAAGACTTTCGCTTGAAATCCGAAGGGCCATTAAGCCAAGTTTTTGAGTGGAATACTTCGTCGTGCGATTGAGCATTTTGATATCACTAATTGTACGTCACCCCTGCGAAGGCAGGGGGCCATCTCCCGCCGTTGCGTCCTACGGCAACCCGTCGGAGCTGGATTCCCGCCTTCGCGGGAATGACGAAATATGGAACGGTCCCTGCGCATGACCCAAATTTCCGACGACCGTATCCGGCAAATCCTGTCCCGCTTCTCCGAAATGGAGGCGCGGATGGCGTCTGGCACGTTGGAGGGCGACGCGTTTGTGAAGCTGTCCCGCGAATATGCCGAACTCGAATCCGTGGCCAAGGCGGCGCGAGAAGTCGCCGACCTGCGCGCCGAACTCGTAGGCCTTGCGGAAATGGCCAGCGACCCCGAAATGAAGGCCATGGCGGACGAAGAACGCGCCGCGATTAACGAGCGTTTGCCGGACGCGGACCATCAACTCGCCATTGCGTTGCTACCCAAAGACGCCGCCGACGAACGCTCCGCCATGCTTGAAATCCGCGCGGGGACGGGCGGGGATGAGGCGGCTTTGTTCGCGGGTGACCTTTTCCGCATGTACACCAAATACGCGGAAAATCGCGGCTGGAAGGTCGAACCGATTAGCGAATCGGCGTCCGAACAGGGCGGCTATAAAGAGGTTGTCGCCTCCGTCACCGGCGCGGGCGTGTTCGCGGCGTTCAAATTTGAAAGCGGCGTCCACCGCGTGCAGCGGGTGCCCGTCACCGAATCCGGCGGGCGCATCCATACCAGCGCGGCGACGGTTGCGGTGCTGCCCCAAGCCGAAGACGTGGATGTTCACATCAACGAGAACGACCTCAAAATCGACGTCTATCGCGCATCGGGCGCGGGTGGGCAGCATGTGAACACCACCGATAGCGCGGTGCGCATCACGCACTTGCCCACGGGCGTCGTGGTGACGTGCCAAGATGGCCGTAGCCAGCATAAGAATAAGGACAAGGCAATGCAGGTGCTACGCGCGCGGCTGTATGAGGCCGAACGCGAACGCATTGCCTCGACCGAGGCGAGCGCGCGTAAATCGCAGGTTGGTTCGGGCGACCGCAGCGAGCGCATCCGCACCTATAACTTCCCGCAAGGGCGCGTCACCGACCACCGGATCAACGTGACCTTGCATAAGCTGCCCGAAATTTTGGAGGGCGATTTGGGCGACCTCATCGGCGCGCTCATATCTGAGGATCAGGCGCAGCGCCTCGCCGGATTGGAGGGGTGAGCGGTTTAGCCGCCGCGCTGACCGCCGCCGCCGCGCGGCTATCAGGGGTAAGCGATACGCCGCGATTGGACGCGGAA
>JBGSOJ010000050.1:0-8000 GCA_041739175.1 Sphingomonadaceae bacterium | reverse complement strand
TCGCGGGGCTGGTTTCTTTAATCCCACCGATATAGCCAGTGTGACGATAGTAACGCTTGTCTTTCAACTTGTTACCGGTGAAGCGCACCTTTTCCGCGTTTATGATGACGACATGGTCGCCGCAATCGACGTGCGGGGTGTACGATGGTTTGTGCTTACCGCGCAGGATGTTGGCGACAGTGGAGGCCAAACGACCAACGACGAGATCCTCGGCGTCGATCAAGATCCACTTTTTCTCCACATCCTGCGGGCGCACCGATTTGGTCAGCTTGGTCAGCGCCTTCATGGGCTTGGGTTCCTCAAAAATAGGTATTGGGGGTTACGAAATGCAGGGGCGATTCGTGTAACAAAAGCCACACACGCCGCCCGATGAGCGCCGCCATTGCCCGCGCGTGCCGTTAAAGTCAAGCAAAAGGGGCTTTTGCGGGCGGGTAAAATAATACCCTTATGCCGCTTGGGCGTTGCCACGCCGCCCGATGACATGCGCGCACCACACGGTTGCGACCACCACCAATGCGCCCACCGCCTGATGCGTGGCCGCCGTATGCAGGTTCATGCCCGTCATCACGGTGGCAATGCCGAGGATGATTTGCACGCCAAACGCACTGTGCAGTGCGACGCTTGCCCGCCGGTCCCCCGCCTTCTTCGCTGCCCGCGCCAGCACGACCAGCGCCAGCACGGCGACCCACGCCCACCACCGGTGCAACCAATGCAGCAGGATCGGATCATGCGTCAGGGTGAACAGCACGCCCTGGCTCCAATCGATGCCAGCGGGGTAGAATTTGCCCTGCATCATCGGCCAATCGCTGGCGACATAGCCCGCATTCATCCCCGCCACCCACGCGCCAAGCAATAGCTGGAGGAACAATACGGCGATAACCCAAACGCCGGTAAAGGTCATCCGCGCCGCGCCCTTATCCGGATGCCTGAGGTCAAGGATGGTCCACGCAAGCCCGCCCAAAATGATCAGCGCGGTCAGCAAATGCATCGACAGGCGGAAATGGCTAACATCGGTGCGCTCCGCCAGGCCCGATGCGACCATATACCAACCAAACGCCCCTTGCAGGCCCACCAAAGCAATCAGCGCGAACAGGCGCGGGCCATACCCCTTGGGAATGGCACCGCGTATCCACGCCCACGCGGTGACGACAATCAGGCTCAAGCCCACCAACCGCCCCAAAATCCGGTGCACCCATTCCCAAAAGAATATGACCTTAAAATCGGATAAGGTCATGCCCGCTGGCCCGTTTATTTCGATATATTCGGGGATGGTCTTATATTTCTCAAAAGCCTCCCGCCACGCCGCATCGCTGAGCGGGGGCAGGATGCCGGTCACGGGGTCCCATTCGGTAATCGACAGCCCCGACTCAGTCAGCCGCGTGATGCCGCCGACAATGACGGTAATCCACACCAACACGGCCACGAAAATCAGGCCATTAATCAACGTTGCCGTGGCGGCCTTAGCGGGCGGAAATAGGCGGGGGAGCGCGATGTCTGTCATGCCCCGCCATATGGGCCAGAGCGGGCAGCGGCGCAAGGCTTTGGCGGCGGGGAAAAGCACCACCATTGCCGCGCGCCGCCGCCCCTGCCGCACCCCTGCCCTTATCATGCCATAATCGCTTGCCAAGGCGGGGCGATTGTTGGCATGGCGGAGCATAAGCGCGCCGCGCGCCACGCAAAATGATAGGACCCCCCATGACCAACCGCGCCGACCTTTATACCAAAATCACCGCGCAAATCGAACCGTTCAACAAGAAGGGCGTCGCCGTGACCGAGGCCACGACCTTTGCCGGCGATTTGGAGTGGGACAGCCTGACCGTCATGGACTTCGTCGCCGCGATTGAGGATGAATTTGACATCATCATCACCATGAATATGCAGGCGGAAATTGAGAACGTCGGCCAATTGGTCGATGCCGTTGGCAAGCTAACCGCATGAGTGAGGCACCGATGACCGACCTGTTTTCCAAATTCGATGACCTGATCGCGATGCGTGAGGGGTTGCTTTCGACCGGCGTCACCGACCCGTTCAATCTGGTGATGCAGCGGGTATTGTCGCCCACCGTCGCTATTTGCAACGGGCGAGAGACGATCCTGCTGGGCACCTACAATTACATGGGCATGACCTTTGACCCCGATGTGGTTGCGGCGGGCAAGCAGGCGTTCGACGATTTCGGCGCGGGCACCACGGGCAGCCGCGTTCTTAACGGCACTTTCGCCCCGCACCGCGATGTGGAGGCGGCCTTGCGCGAATTTTACGGCATGGATCATGCCATGGTGTTCTCCACCGGATACCAGGCGAATTTGGGCATCATCAGCACCATCGCGGGCAAGGGTGACTATATCATCCTCGACATCGACAGCCACGCCAGCATCTGGGACGGCTGCGCGATGGGCAATGCGGAGGTTGTGCCGTTCAAGCATAACGATGTTGAGGCGTTGGAAAAACGCCTCAAACGCCTGCCCGCCGATGCCGGGAAATTGGTGATTTTGGAGGGCGTCTATTCGATGCTCGGCGACATTGCGCCGCTCAAGGAAATGATCCGCGTGTCGAAAGAGGCGGGCGCGATGATACTGGTGGATGAGGCGCACTCGATGGGCTTCATCGGCGAAAACGGGCGCGGCGTGGCCGAAGCCGAAGGCGTGCTCGACCAAGTCGATTTCGTCATCGGCACGTTCAGCAAATCGGTCGGCACCGTCGGCGGGTTCTGCGTATCGAACCATCCGAAATTTGAGGTTATGCGCCTTGTCTGCCGCCCCTATGTGTTCACCGCCGCCCTGCCGCCCAGCGTGATGGCGTCGAGCGCGGTGAGCATCCGCAAGCTGATGCACGGCAAGGAAAAGCGGGAAAACCTATGGCGGAACAGCCGCACTTTGCATCAGGGTTTGCGCGATCTCGGCTTCAAACTGGGCACCGAAACGCCGCAAAGCGCCATCATCGCGGTCATCATGCCCGACCTGGAGCGCGGCGCGGCGATGTGGGATGCGCTGTTGCAGAACGGCCTGTATGTAAACCTTGCGCGGCCACCGGCGACGCCAGCGGGGATGACATTGCTGCGCTGTTCTTTGTGCGCGGAGCATACGGCGGAACAGGTGCAGGATATTCTCGCGCGGTTTGAGGCGGCGGGGAAAGCGGTGGGGATTATTTAGTTCCCGCTGCAAGGGGTGCTGTCACCGGCGAACCTTGCGCCCACTCTCGCGGGTTCGGCCCTCGAGCCAATATAGTATATTGTCCAAACCCTCTTCTGCTGCTTTGCTTTTGGGGTCATCGTCGATCAAACTGCAATAACCTCCCCGCAAGAAGCTGCCTTTTGCATAGTCGTTATATTCTGTAATAGTGGCGTTGGCGTGCAAAATAAACGACCCTTCGGGATCGCACGGCAAGTTGGGTTGCACATCGGATGGATCAAAATCGTCGAGCATTTCGGTGATAAATGCGCAATCGGCGGCGGTTAATTTAATTTCCCAATGCCCGTTGTTTGGTCTCGACCAGGGGTTTTTCTCTCGCAACAGAAACCGACCACCTGTCGATTCATCCTCTTCATTGACTGTGCAATCAAGACGCGAAAGTTTGTAATTTCGTCCATTATAGCCGCCCCAAACCAAACGTCGAACCGTGATTGTAATGTTCTTGGCACCCGCCCTCTGTTCAACAAGGGGAACCTCCCCCAAAGACTTGAACGCTGGTCCAAAGGTGGTTTCGGCATCGAGCCAATCCTGTTCACATTCGAAATCAAATTCCTCAAAATAGCCGGGCTTTGCGACCAAGGCGTCATAGGCGGCCTGTTCCTCCTCATCCAATTCGAAGCACTTCGGCTGTGCTTTTGCAGGGGGAATAGCCTCTTGCGCTGGCTCCGCATCCTGCGCCGCCGCCGCCGAAGTCAAAACCAACGCCGCAACCCATCCCAAAATCCATCGCATCGCCGGTGCTCCTTTGGCCAATCAGCCCAAACGGCATCCAGTCTATCTCTGTCGGGGGTTGGAGGCAAGATGGCCCAATCATCGCATAAAATCCGGCAAAAGCCGGGCCGCCAATCAAAGCCAGCGGCCCGCCCCCTCTTAGCCCTTAGTTTGCTTCAATTCTTCAAACCCAACAAACTGCTGAATCGCAATGTCCCCGCCCAGCATTTCGCTTTCCAGCATGATGCCGGCTTTGCCAGTCGCTTTGCCGTCCCAGTCAATGCTGATCCGGCCGAAATTGGGCAGCAATGGACCCTTCGCGATGCGGTTTTTGTTCGGCCCGAACACGGGCCACACCTCGGTCAACCCAGAACAGGTGAGGTCGTAAAGCGGATAGGGCACATTATCGGACAGGCGCGACAATTCGGTGTAATGCGTGTCGCCGGAGATCATGACCATGTTCTCCACTTGCGCGAAATCGATCAAATCAAGCAGGCGTTGGTGGTCCGCCTGAAAATTCACCCATGCCTCATAGCCCGGCTGATCCGCCAGCACTTGCGTTGATGAGGCGAAGATGCGCAAATCGGCGGGCACGCGCAATTCCGCCTCCAGCCAATCCCACTGCGCCGCGCCCAACATCGTGGCATCGCGGTCGGAATTGGTGAAATATTGCCCCTGATCCTCCGGCTCCACAGTGTAGCCCTTCAAGGGCGAGCGGAAGGTGCGGTTGTCGGGCAAAATGACCTGCACGCGGCGGCCCTTGGGGCCATAATAATAGGCGGCGTGAATACCTTCCGCCTGCATCCGGCGCGGGTGCGCGGGCGGCACTTGCCAGAAATCGAGGAAGATTTCGCGCGATTCCTTCTTCATGCGGTATTCGCGGCCGCCGTCGTTGACGCCATAATCATGGTCGTCCCATGTCGCGATCACGTCGCTTTGCGCGCGCAATTTCTGAAAGCCGGGCTTGGCGGCCAGCATGTCATATTTGCCGCGCAGGACGTCCATATCCTCGGTATCGCCGTAGACATTGTCGCCCAGAAAAATAAACAATTCGGGGTGCCAGGCGTTGACCTGATCCCAAATCGGTTGCTCCTTATTCTGCCGCGCGCAGCTGCCAAAGGCGATGCGGGTGAGCGGTGAACGGGAGGAGGCGGGTTCGGCCTGCTTGGCCAAACCCGTCCCGGAAATGCCGGTGAGAGCGGCGCTGGCCGCCGCTCCCCCGATCACAGTGCGCCGATTGACGCGCATTAGCGGCCTAGCTTCAGCGTGATGAAGAACGCTTGCGGCGCGGCGGTGTGCAGCGTTTGTGCGTCCCCACGGTTGCCAAAACCATTGGTGCCGATGGTGCCGATATAGCGCTCATCAAACAGGTTGGTGGCGTTGCCGCGAATTTCGACATACTCGCTGATGCGATAGCCGATCGAGGCATCGACGACAAACCGGCCATCAACCGAATGCGTGTTTTCGTAAGTGAAATACCGCTTCGATTGGTAGCTTGCGCCGACCTGACCAAAGAAGCCGCTGTAGTCGAAATTGATTTCGGCATAGCCGATATGCTTGGGGCTATCGACCGTGGTCTTGCCTGCGGTGGCGGCAAACACGCTGCCATCGGCATTGAGCACATCGTTGCGATAGGTCGAATCGTTGTACGCATAGCTGACATAGAAGCCATAGCCTTCGCCCAGACGGACATCCGCGCCAGCCTCAACCCCGACCGAACGGACCGAGCCGACATTGCGCAGAATGGCGGGGTTGCCGACAATGCCTGCGCCGTTGGCGAACGAAATGATGCGGTTGTCGAAATCGACATAATAGCCCGCAACCACGGCGTTCACCATCGACGTTTTGTAGCGCAGACCCGCCTCAAAGGTGTTCGAGGTTTCTGGCTTCAAATCGCCCAGACCGTCGAAACCGATTTGGCTGGTGGCGAAGGGACCAGCGGTGGTGGCGCTGGCGAAGCTGCGCGTGGCCTGCGTAAAGCCGCCGAAGAACTCGGCCTCGCCAAGGTCATAGGTCACGCCGACATGCGGTTGGAACCAATCCGTGACCGCAGTCTCACCCTGCGCACGGCCGCCCGAAATGATCGGGATGGCGGTGTTCTCAACGCTGAAGCCTTTCCAGCCTGCCGATACGCCCAGACCGCCAAATTCGGCCTTGGTTTCAACAAAATACTGATAGGTTTTGGTGTTGAAATCAAACTCCCACTGCGTGAAGAACGGATCTTCTTGGAACGAGGTGAAGCTGCGGCTGGTGTCGGTCCGGCTGCTCAAGGCATAGAAACGACGCGCCTGATGGAAATCGTTGTTTTCATACCAAACGCCAACGGTCGCATCAACGACGCCCAGATCCGCGTTAACGGTGGCTTGTGCGCCCATACGGTCAATACCGTATTCGGTGGTGCGGATCGCGTAAGGCGATGTGCCGCCGGGGCTTGCGACATAGGGCGTGCCCCACAGGCCTTGGCCTTCGTTGTTGTGATAGTAACCGGTGAGGTCAAAGCCAAAGGTTTCGCCATCGCTCGACAGCTTCACATAGGCCAAATGGTCGCGGCGCAAACCGGCGGCATCCAGATAGGCATCATCGGGCGAGGTATAAGGGAACGGGTAGCGTGTGCCCGCGCCGGGATTTTGCGGTGCAGCGCCGGTGTAGCCGGTGTTCGCCCCGACATCGGCCAGCAAGTTGGCCAAGGCCAATTGCTCATAGCTAAAGTTATCGGCGAAATAGCCCAGACGGTCGATCTGCTCCAGGCTCAAATCCTGATAATCCTGCTCGGCGCGGTCGGAATAGCTGTACCAAGCGCTGACGTCGACATCATTGGTGATCGGCGCGACAATTTTGAAGTTGGCGACGGTCGATTTTTGTTCGCCAAAGCCCTTCCATTTGTCGGTCTTGTAATGCGCCACGCTGGCCAATGCACGCAGGCCTTCGTCGTCGCCAAACTCGGCGCGCGCATAGCCGCGGTACATATTATCGGTGCCGTAGCTGGCGCTGCCGTTCAGGATGAAACCGCCGCGTGGGTCGGCCGAACGGGTGGCGACGGTGCCGCCCAGATTGTTGGTGGAGGCCGTACCGATCGCGCCCGCACCCTGTGTCACCGACACGCCGCCGATGTTCTCGCTGATGGCGGCGCGGCTGACATGCAGGCCGTTGTGGTTGCCATAGCTGGCATCGCCCAACGGCACGCCGTCAAAGGTGAAACCCAATTGGTTCTGGTTAAAGCCGCGAATCGAAATCCGCTGCGCCCACTCATAGCCGCCGAAGGGGTCGGACGATTGAAAGTTGACGCCGGGCAATTTGGCAATCGCCTTCAACGGACTGACGGCGGGTGCGGAAACGGCCAGAGTTTGTTGGTCGATGTCGGCGGTTTGGCGAGTCAGGCCTTCGCCGAACACGACGATTTCACCGTCGGTGGCGGCTTCGGCAGCAGCGTCGGTTTCAGCGGCGGTTTCGGCGGGATTGGCGGCAAACGCTGGCGCGGCGGCCAACATGGCGGTCCCGGCAAGCATCCAATGGAGAGAGGTGCGCATGTGATTATCCTTGTGTTTGATGTGCGCCGCAGGGCCATGTCCGGCGTCGGGCCAAGCCCTTCGTTCCCCCGATCCTGCGGCCCGCCGCGCATACGAAGGGCGCGTGTCATTCCGGCGGCGGGTGCGCGACAATTGCGATACGAAACGATGTTGGAAATGTTGCAATCCATTGCGGGCGGGAAAACCGGGGCGCAAAGCCGCCAAAAGCGCCGCTTCGGCTCTTCACCCGCACGCGGAGCGCCGACCGCGACGGCGTTACATTATTTCACCTTCGTTCCTATTCGCCCCCTTGTGTTGTAAATATACAACACTACATCGGGTAAGAACAGATACTGCTGAGGAGGCACCATGAATCTCGAAAAATTTACCGACCGGGCGAAGGGGTTTTTGCAATCCGCGCAAACGGTCGCCATTCGCATGAACCACCAACAAATCACGGCGGAGCATCTGCTGAAGGCGTTGTTGGAAGATTCGGAGGGCATGGCCGCTGGCCTCATCACCCGCGCGGGCGGGAATGCACCGATGGCGGTGCAAGGCGTAGATGCGGCGCTCGCCAAAATTCCGGCGGTGTCCG
>JBGSOJ010000025.1:0-4615 GCA_041739175.1 Sphingomonadaceae bacterium | reverse complement strand
TATCCCCCAATCGACCGCGCGGTTGAAACTTGCTTTGATCGACGAAATGTCACGGTTAATTGTCTGGTTGCTTAACCCGCGTTCGACCTCGCCTGCCCGCCAGCGTTCAACATCGAGGCCGGTGATCTTGTCGAGCGGCTTATCGAGCAGCTTCTTGAAGGCTGTGGCGAGGCGTTTGAGATTCTGCCCATAGGCTTTCTGGCTGGACTTCGCCCATGCCGCATAATCGCCATCCAGATACTCACGATAGGTAGGCATCACCGCCTTGGGCTTGCGCGCTTCAATGGGGTCGATACCGCGATAGAAGTCAGCAAGGATGGCCCGTGCGCTTTCGCGCGCTTCACTCACGCCGAGAACATCTGCCCGACCAAGCCAGACACGTTTGCCGCGCGCATATTCGCAATAATAGGATTTGGTGCCGCTTGGCATGACCCGCAGAACCAGACCCTTCAACCGGGTGTCGCGGTGATCGACTTTGGCCGATGGAATGGGTAGTTTGTCGATGACCATTTGGGTTAGTGCTGCACGCATAGTTACCGCCTTTGAATCAATCTGGTGGTGCTGTGGTGGTGCAACTTGATGAATTAGAACGGAACAAAATGGCACCCGATGCAACACCAATCATGCTCAATAAATGTCAGAATTCTGCGGTTTATGCAAGGTTTTTTGGGTGCATCGCGATGCGATCCGAACCCCCTAAATTACGGGCTGGGGGTGTGGGGGTCGTAGGTTCGAATCCTATCGTCCCGACCAAATTTTTCTTTAATGTCGCGCTCCAGCAGACGCCATGGTATGACTATGCGTCATACGGCACCCATTGCCTTCCTTCGCGGAAGGGAAAAACGCGCCCGTTTTGAAGGGACAGGCTGCGCCATTTGCAAATGGGCAAGCAGAATACCAGTTGCAAATCATACCTTACCAACGCATCTGCTGTATCGCTTTCTTTCATTGCGCGAATAAGTGATCGATGATATATTTTCTTTGTCATTTGATACGTTGCGCAATAAAATTGCATTGACGATCGTATCGGACCGATGATGATTCCAATCACCGGAGTCTGCAGCATGGCTTTTAGGGATAAATGCGCGTTTTTTTGTGACTTTATTCACATCAATGGGCAAATGTCGTCCGTTGTTACCAAGAAACGATTGCCCATCCCGACGTTAATAACGCCAGAAATCTTGCAATGTGTCCTACAGAATCATGGCTGATATCGACGATGCCTTATTCGCGGCTTTGCTAAGCCGCGATATGGGCAAGGCGCAATTGGCAATGGACCGTGTGCACGATGGGGCCGGTTTCACGATGGCTTTGTCCTTTATTTTGAAAACCAACCCAACAAAGCCGCCGACAGAGGCCATTGCCGACTATTTGGCGGCCATAAACGGCATCGATCAATATATCGGTGCGCTTCGCGCTTTGGGTGAGGAAATCGCCGCCGATGGTGCATCTTTGGATCACATCGTCGCGATTAAGGACCATAGCCTTGATCCCGACGCATTTGCCGCGTTCCTTACCGAATCGAAGGCGTTTCGATGTCGCATTTTGGTCAACGGCACCGTGAAGGGCAGCGGCGTGTTGGTGTCCTATCGCCTGATTCTTACGGCATGGCATGTCATCAACCGACCACAGCCATGGGATCAGGACCATCCCCCATTGATTGAGGTTGAAACCTCCGACAATCAGAGATTCCCCGCCGTTCCGGCGGACCCTTCCTCCCCCTGTCACGACAGCGAGTGGGATGGGAAAATGCCCGAAGACATTGATTTGATCGGCCACGACGATTTTGCGTTGCTGCGTTTGACGCATCCGGTGGGGTTTTCGTTGGGCTTTGCCAAACCAAAAATCCCGCCCAGCGCGTGGCAGGATGACTGCTCGTGTTACCTTGTGCATTTTCCGTTGGGGCAGAATGCGGGCGTGACCGCGGGCACCGCCAATTTCGGGGCCAATGCCCGGCGCTATTGGCACACCGCCCGCAGCGCAAAGGGATCGTCCGGCGGGGCGTTGTTTTCCAACCGCTGTGAATTTCTTGGCATCCACCAAAAGGCCTACGCCGCAAAGCGAAAGCGCTATTTTGTTCCGGCAAGCAATTTTGCCAAGGATGAGACAGCCGAACTCGTCACCGCCTTACGCAAAGACCGCACGCCCAGCTATTTATGGTCGCTCGACGGATCGTTGGATAGCCCCATCGTTATTGGCCGGCGAAAGCTGTTCGATACCTTGGATCATATTTTGGATGATACAATCGCGGGCACCGACCGGCTGCGCGGGATTTGGATACGGCGTAAGCGCGCGGATGAGGATCAATCGGGGATGGGCTTTGGCTTTGATTTGCTCAAAGCGTTCTTGGCGCGGCGACAGCCGGACTCGCGCTTGATCCGCACCGCGTTGCAATCGGGTGAATTGGATGTGTTTGCGCTTTTGCAGGCGGCTTTCGGCCTCACGCCGCAGACCGATGCCAATCCCGGCGTTCGCGTGGATGAGACCACAGCCGTTGCCCACGACGGGGACCGGGCAAAGGCGCTGGTGCACCAAATCGAGCAGACAGCGACCACGCCGATTTGGCTGTATATCGATGGACCGTTGCAGGATTTGGGCGGCTTAGCGCTGCGCCAGTGGGAACAGATCGTCACGCACTTGGTCCGGTCGCCCAATGTGCGGTTTGTCCTTACCCGGATGGAGAGCCATAGCCTGCCCCTGATTCCATTTGACAGCCTTAGCGACATCGGACCCAATGGTGCGCCGGGCGTCATGTATGAATATGCCGGTGACTTTACGCTGGAGGATGTCGCCACGACCTTGCGCGCGGCGGGGTATGATTTGGGCCTTGGCCTTTCCGATAATAGGGTTCAAGATTTGGCCAAAGATGCCGTCGCCGGTATCGATTCCAGCCATGGGTTTTATCCCGCGAGCCGTCTACGCGATGTGGGCGAGACGGTGCGCGGACAGCTAAAGCGTGAGATGGAACGGTGATGATCGACAACGATATCCTCGACCAAGCGCTGCTAAAAGCACGCAACTTCGCGGCGCTATCGGCGGAGTTTGAGCCGATGGCGGCGGTGCAAAGCGCGTTTGGCGATACCGCATACTCGCCGCCGATGGCCGCCATGGTCATGGCGCAATTGCGTGCCGATTGCGCCGATGCGGGCGACGGTGAGCGCTGGATCATGCGCCAATCGGCGCGCGACAGGACGCTGGCCACGATGCGTGAGGCGGGCGACTTTGCGCCGCTATCGCTGAGCCCAGAACACGACGATGCCAACACCGCAATGCGGGCGGCGGTGTTTGCGGGGGATAAAGCGGTGATTGCGCGGATTGACGCCGCCTTGGCCGCCGACACGCAGACTGTGGAAGGCTTAACCGCGCTCGCCAATGCCGTCGAACTGGCAGGTAGCGGGAACGAGGCGGCCTATAAACGATTGCCCGCCTTGCACGGCAAACTCAACCATGTTTTGGCTGCGCGCGAAACTGAACAGCAATTGGCGCAGGGCTATTTCGGCAACGACGCCTTGCGCGAACGGTTGGCGAAATGGGTTGACCAACCGCCCAGCGACGCCTTTGCCCGCGCCTTTTACATTGGCGGGTTGCCGGGGGTCGGGAAATCCTTTCTGCTGACCAAAATTGTGCAGGAGGCACAGGAACGCGCCGCCCGTCACGATTCCCCCGCGCCGATTGTGCTGAACCTTGATTTCGACAGGCGGGCGCTGAACCTGTTGGAGCAGGATGGCTTGGCCATGGAATTGTCGCGGCAATTGGGCAATGCCCTGCCCGATCATGCCGCGCATCAGGCCGAATTGCGCGCGCGGCTGTCGGGCGAACAGGCGCAGGAGGGGATGAAACGCCGCGCCAGCACACCCTATGCTTTGTTAGAAGCGATGGGCGCCGCCGTGCAGACATCGGGCCGAAAGATTTTGCTGATCCTCGACACGCTGGAGGTGTTGGCCAGCTATGGCGAGTCGCATCCTGCGCGCTTGTTCGGCTTTTTGGATGATTTGATCGCATCCGGTTTGCGGCCGATGGCGATTATTGCCGCCGGACGTGGGGAGGCGCTGCGCAGCCTTGGCCGCAAACGCCTTGCCCGGGTGGAAACGCTCACCGGCCTGCCCCGCCGCGTGGCGCAAACCTATTTGCAAAAGCTGGAGACGCCCGCCGACGCGATTCCGGCGATATTGTCGATGGCGCAGGGCATTCCGTTGCAATTGCGGATGGCGTCGAAGCTGGCGCGGATGGGCGCGCCCGATGCCTTTCCATCGGTCGGCGCAAAGGACGGGCCGTCGGATGTGACGGCGGGTTACCTCTACCGCGCGATCCTGTCGCGCATTGAGGACCGGCGGGTGCAGCGTATTGCCGAATTGGGCCTTGTGCTCGCGCGGGTGAATGCCGACGCGATTGAACACGTCATTGCGCCCGCGTGCGGCCTAAAGGTTGATGCAGCGGAAGCAAGCGCCATTTTGGCCGACTTGGCGACGCATCACTGGCTGGTGGAGGCGGAGGAAGGAACGCCATGGCTGCGCCACCGCAGCGATCTGCGGCAGGTTATCCTGCCGATGTTGCGCGCGGAGCGTCCGGCGCAGGTCGCCAATATCCACGCCGCGGCGGCGCGCTTTTTCGCGGC
>JBGSOJ010000003.1:0-4433 GCA_041739175.1 Sphingomonadaceae bacterium | reverse complement strand
GCTGACCAGCGCGGCGGCGATGGCGCAGGAACCCGTACGCAGCGCCACTGCGACCTCGCCCGATGGCACCATCGCGGTGACGCTGACGCTCGATGGCGAAGGGTTCGCCAATTACGCCGTCACCCGCAATGGTGCGCCCGTCATTGCCAACTCACGCCTGAGTTTCCTGTTCAGCGACCAAGACCCGATGGGGCGCGGCCTTTCCATCGTCGATGTGCAAGCCAAAGCCAACGCGACGACATGGGAACAACCCTATGGCGAACGCCGCGTGGTAAAGGACGAGCACCATGAGCTTGCCGTGACCTTGGTTTCCAAGGGCAGCGCCAACCCGATGGTCGATGAGCCGGTGGAACGCACCGTCACTGTTCGCTTTCGCGTTTTCAACGACGGCGTCGGCTTCCGCTACGAATTTGCCGCCCGCCCCGAT
This sequence comes from Sphingomonadaceae bacterium, assembly GCA_041739175.1. Lineage (GTDB taxonomy): Bacteria > Pseudomonadota > Alphaproteobacteria > Sphingomonadales > Sphingomonadaceae > JBGSSR01. The sequence goes on along the minus strand of JBGSOJ010000003.1, from coordinate 4,006 downwards.
GGGTCGGACTGGCGGATTATGGAGGAGCGGACCGAGTTCAACATCGCCCAAGACGGCACCGCGCACTGGGTGCAGGCGGGCGATTGGAATCGCTACGAGCAAATCTACAAACGCACGCCCATTGATGCGGTGAGCCAGGCGCATACGCCGATGACGATGGTGCTAAACGATGGCACGCATGTGTCGATCCATGAGGCGGCCTTGGTCGATTATTCGGGCATGTGGGTGACGCGAATGGAGGGGTGGCGGTTTGTGTCCACCCTGTCGCCTTCGCCCGATGGGCCGAAAGTGGTGCGCAGCGGCGCGTTCCACACCCCATGGCGCAGCATCCGCATCACCGGCAATGCGGCGGCACTCTATGACAATGACCTGGAACTCAACCTCAATGAGCCGAATAAACTAGGCGATGTGTCGTGGGTGCGCCCGCAGAAATACCTCGGCGTCTGGTGGGAAATGCATCTTGATACCAAAAGCTGGGCCAGCAGCGAAAAGCACGGCGCGACCAACGAAAACGTCAAACGCCACATCGACTATGCGGCAAAATACGGCTTTCGCGGCGTGTTGGTTGAGGGGTGGAACGAAGGCTGGGACGGCAATTGGTTCGCCAATGGTCGGACGTTTAGCTTCACCAAGCCTTACCCCGATTTCGACATGAAAATGCTGTCCGATTATGGCGCGAAAAAGGGCGTGAAGATCATTGGCCACCACGAAACCGGCGGCAATATCGCGGTCTATGAGGACCAATTGGACGCCGCGATGGCCTATTACGCCGCGCATGGGGTGGAGGCAGTGAAGTCGGGCTATGTCGCCGATGCGGGCGGGCTGATCGACCGCGCCCCCGATGGATCGCAGCGGATGGTCTGGCACGACGGCCAACGCAGCGCGCAACACCATTTGCGCGTGGTGGAGGTCGCGGCGAAACACAAAATCGCGGTCAATCCGCACGAACCGATCAAGGACACGGGCCTTCGCCGTACCTATCCGAACTGGGTCAGCCGCGAAGGCGCACGCGGGATGGAGTATCAGGCATGGGGCGTCCCCGCCAACCCGCCCGCCCATGTGCCGACGCTCTATTTCACGCGGATGCTGTCGGGGCCGATGGATTATACGCCGGGCGTGCTCTCGCTAAAAGGGCGCGGCGGGCGCGATTTGGAGAGCACCTTGGCGCGGCAATTGTCGCTCTATATGACGCTCTATTCGCCCATTCAGATGATTGCCGATGATCCCGAAAACCTCGCCAAATTCCCGCGTGAGATGGAATTCCTGCGCGTGGTGCCCGCGGATTGGGCGGAGACGCACACGCTTTTGGGCGAAGTCGGCGACTATGTCGTGGTGGCGCGCAAGGACCGGAACAGCAATGATTGGTATGTGGGCGGCACGACCAATGCCGACGCGCGCGAAGTGACGGTGCCTTTGTCGTTCCTTGGCCAAGGTCAGTACACCGCGCAAATCTACCGCGACGGCGATGCGGCCAATGGCTTTGGCCCCGACCGGCATGATATTATCATTGAGGAGAAAACCGTCACCGCCGCCGACACGCTGACCTTGCGCATGGCACCAGCGGGCGGTTTCGCGGTGCGGTTGGTTCCGGTGAAGGCGAAGGGCAAGAAATGAGGACGCTCGGCCTAGTCTTGGCGGCGCTGAGCCTGTCCGCCTGTCAGTCGTCTGCGCCGCCGTCAGCGCCGACTCCGCCGACCATGATAGAGACCGCCAATCTGGGGCGGTTCGTTGAAATCGAACGCATCGCCGCCGACGGCCTGCCCGATCAGCGGCTCTCCATCTGGCTGCCGCCGGGCTATGACGCGGATACCACCACCCGATATCCCGTGCTCTATATGCACGATGGGCATAATTTGTTCGATGTGAAAAAATCGAACTTCGCCAAAATCTGGGCGGCGGATAAGGCGGTGATGCAATTGATGGCGCAGGGAAAAATCCGCCCGCACATCATTGTGGGCATTTGGGCGCCGGGCAGCGACCGATACCGACAATATCTCCCTCGCCCCGCTTATGATGCCGCGACCGGCACATTGCGCGGCGCGATGGACGATATGGCAAAGGGTGAGGTGGTGTCGGACCGTTACCTCGCATGGATAGCCGAAACGCTGAAACCCAATATCGACGCCGAATACCGCACGCTCACCGGCCCAAAAGACACCGCGATTGCAGGGTCGAGCATGGGCGGATTGATGAGCTGCTATGCCTTTGTCACCCGCCCCGATGTGTTCGGGCGGGCCGCCTGCGTGTCGAGCCACTGGCCCGCCGTTGACCCCACCAAAATCGCCGCTTTTGATCCGGAGGTGGTCGCGGTGTGGGACAAGAGCTTCGTGCAAAAATTGGGCAATCCCGCTGGCCGACGGCTGTGGATGGACATTGGCACCGCGACGTTGGACGCCTATTACCCGCCCTATCAGGCGCATATTGATGCGGGCGTCGGCGCGGCGGGCTGGCGCAAGGGCGTGGATTTTGAAAGCCGCGTCTATGACGGCGCCCCGCATGAGGAAAATGCTTGGGCGGCGCGCTTGCCCGAAATATTGGGCTGGCTGCTTGCCGAATAGGTGCGCGCTTTGCGGCGCGGTAGGGAAATGGTGACCTCCATCCGCTAAAGAGGGGGCACCCCCACTCGCGCGGCGATTCGGTTTGCCGCGAACAGGACGATGCTATGCCCGCCACGCCCCACGCCTTTCACCCCACGTCTTTGCGCGAATACGACATTCGCGGCATCATCGGCGCGACGCTGGGCGAGGATGATGCGCGCGCGATTGGGCGGGGCTTTGCGACCCTGATACGGCGCAGCGGCGGCGGCAAAATCGCGGTCGGTTATGACGGGCGGCTGTCCTCCCCGATGTTGGAGGCGGCGCTGATTGACGGCATCACCGATTGCGGCGTCGATGTTGTCGCCATCGGCATGGGACCAACGCCGATGCTATATTATGCTGAGCAGGCTTTGCAGGGCGTGGCGGGCGGTATCGAAATAACCGGCAGCCACAATCCCCCCGACTATAACGGCTTCAAATTGGTTAAGCAGGGACGCCCGTTCTTCGGTGCGGACATTCACGAACTGGGGCGCATGGCCGTCGCGGCAGATTGGGATTTGGCGGACACGCGCGGCACTGTGGAGCGCGGGTCGGTCGAGCGGGTGGATATTATCGACGCCTATGTTGACCGATTGCTCGCAGGCGCGCCGCTCCCCGCTTTGCGCATCGGTTGGGACGCAGGCAATGGCGCGGCGGGGCCAGTGATTGAGCGGCTCGTCGCCCGTTTGCCGGGGGAGCATTTCACATTGTTCACGCAAGTCGATGGCAACTTCCCCAATCATCATCCCGACCCGACGGAGGAGAAGAACCTAGCCGATTTGCGTAGCCTGGTCGCGGAGAAAAACCTCGATTTTGGCGTTGCTTTTGACGGCGATGGCGACCGGATCGGCGCGGTCGATGGCACGGGGCGGGTGATTTGGGGCGATCAATTGCTGCAAATTTACGCCGCCGAAGTGCTGCGCGCGATGCCCGGCGCGACGATTATCGCCGATGTAAAGGCCAGCCAGGCCTTGTTCGACCGCGTCGCCGAATTGGGCGGCGTGCCGATGATGTGGAAAACCGGCCACAGCCTCATCAAGTCCAAAATGAAGGACGTAGGCAGCCCGCTGGCCGGTGAAATGAGCGGGCATATCTTCTTTGGCCATGATTATTACGGCTTCGATGATGCGCCCTATGCCGCCGTGCGGTTGATGCGCGCGGTGCAGGCGCTGGGGCAATCGGTGACTGAGCTACGCGGCGCGATGAAGGCGATGATCAACACGCCCGAATTGCGCTTTCAGGTCGATGAAGCGCGCAAATTCGCGGTGATTGATGAGGTGCTGGCGCGATTGTCCGATGCGGGGGCGGAGGTAGACGCCACCGATGGCGCGCGGGTGCAGACGGCCGATGGCTGGTGGCTCTTACGCGCCTCCAACACGCAAGACGTGCTGGTCGCGCGGGCGGAGGCCTCCACCGAGGATGGGCTGGCG
>JBGSOJ010000223.1:0-3649 GCA_041739175.1 Sphingomonadaceae bacterium | reverse complement strand
CGCTGCGCGCGCGGCGGGGACTTCACGCGCGAACGCGGCGCTGCCAGCCTGATGCTCGCTCATCGCCATGGTAAGCCTGTCCGCAACGGCGGCGGGTAAGGGCGGCGCAGGGCCCGCACGTTCTCCTCTATCGCCAGCCTCCAATTCCAAAGGTGTCGCGGCAAGTTCGGCAATCTGCTCTGGCGTCAACTCATAAGACCGCTTGGCCAGCGAAGGCACCTCGCCATCGACGGTCGGCGCACACGCCGCGATCATCAAAGCCGACCACAAGACAAGACAATTGGACTTTCGCATTGTTCCGCCATAGTTTCGCAGCGACAAAGCGACAAGCCATTTACCCGCCACCACCTTGCAAAAGTGCGTGATGATCCGCGCCAAGTATATTGACAGGCCAGACCCTTTCGCTTATCCGCCCCACTTCCAGCGCGAATCCGGCAACGGGTTCGTGTGCGTTTGTTATGGACGCGCCGGAACACATCCATTGAAAGAGCGGCTTTTGGGCCGTTCAAACGAAAAAGAGACAGACCATGTTCGCAATCGTGCGCACGGGCGGCAAACAATATCGTGTTGCTGCCGGAGATAAAATCGCAGTCGAAAAGCTGCCCGGTGAAGCTGGCGATAAAGTATCGCTTGGCGATATCTTGCTGGCCGGTAACGCCGACGGTGTCCAAGACGCCGCCAAGCTGATCGTTTCCGCTGAAATTATCGCGCAGGAAAAAAGCGAAAAGGTAACGGTTTTCAAAAAGCGCCGCCGCCATAACTATCGCCGTAAGCAAGGCCATCGTCAGCAAATTACTTTGCTGCGCATCCTTTCGGTTGGCGGTGAGGAAAAGGCAAAGAAAGCTCCCGCAAAAAAAGCCGAAGCCAGCGAAGAAGCTGCGGCGTAAGTCATTTTTATTCCGGCCAATGCTTGGCCCAAACGACAAAGAAGGTTTTTGAACCATGGCACATAAAAAAGCTGGTGGTAGTTCACGCAACGGCCGCGATTCAGCGGGCCGCCGCCTCGGCGTGAAGAAGTTCGGTGGTCAGCACGTGATCGGCGGCAATATTATCATTCGCCAACGCGGCACGAAAATTTACCCAGGTGCCAATGTGGGCATCGGTAAAGACCACACGTTGTTTGCTTTGGAAGAAGGCGCGGTTCGCTTTCACTCCGGCAAACTTGGCCGCAAATATGTGTCGGTCGATATGGTGGCAGAAGCCGCCGAATAATCCGACAACATAACGGGTTGTCCTGCATGGGATGACCCGGAAACAGCCAAAGGCATTTGCGCCCAGACGCTGGATCGAACAACAGGGAGACGGGTCACCCCGGCTCCCTTTTTTGCGTCCATTCTCTCTGTACACAACAATTTGGCCCCTAATGCCGCAAAGCCGTCATCAAAAAGATGTAGGCGCGGCGGCAACCGGAGGGGCGGTTGGGGGTTAAACCCCTAAGAATGCACGAGAGGATTGCCCATGTTTCACCGTACCGAACGCCTTTTGCTCCGCCCCTTTTGGGCAGAAGATGCGCAGGCCGTCTATACCGGCATCAACAACCCGTTAATTTTGAAAAATCTGTCCTCACCGCCCTCGCCCTTTCATCTGGCGGATGCGGAGGAATTCTGCGCGCGGCATTTCAACATGAAAATGCCAAGTTTTGCCTTGCTCCGCCGGACAAGCCGTGCACCGACCGTGATTGGCTCAATGGGGTTGGGACCGATAGCCACCAATCCGCCGCATGAAGGCGCGGTGCAAATTGGCTATTGGGTGGCGCAGCCCTATTGGGGGCTGGGCTATGCGACAGAGGCGGCTCGCGCCGTGCTGTCTATGGCAGCAATGTTGGGACACAGGCAAATTTACGCTCGCCATTTTGCCGACAACACGGCATCGGGCCGCGTCCTGCGCAAATTGGGTTTCCAGCCCACGGGTCGGCCCATGATGATAGCCAGCAACGCGCGGCAAGCACAGGCCCCCGGGGTGGAATTGGTGTGCGACCCATCGCTCGCGGCGCTAAGGGATGGGTTGAACGACGGCGATGCCGATGTGTTGCACGCGATTTACAACGACAGCATCGATCTGGCCGCGTAGCGAAAACCATGATAGCGCCATCACATTTGTGATCGATCGCACAAAAATTGTGCACTTGCGCGCTTGAACGCATTGAAGTTTCATGGTTATGGGGGTTTCTGCAATCATTTGCAGACCGGTTCGACCGGCGATGGGGTGTAACGCTATGACCGAGACAATTACAAAGCGGCGGACCCGACTTACACCCGAGGAAAGCCGTTTGGCCGCACTCAATGCCGCGCGGCTGTTGCTGATCGAGGCGGGACCGCAGGCGGTCACTCTTAAAGCGGTCGGAGCGAAAATTGGCCGCACGCACGCCAATTTGCTGCACCATTTTGGCAGCGCGCTGGAACTGCAAAAGGCATTGGCGGCGCATATTTGCGCGCGGATCGCCTCCATCATCGCCGATTCTGTGCACCAATTCTATCGCGGCCAAACAGTTGAGGAAACCGCACGGCAAATCACCGGCCTTACCTTCGACGCCTTCGATCGTGAGGGTGGTGCGCGGCTTGCCACCTGGATGATACAGTCGGGCGAGGAAGACGCGCTTTCCCCAATTGTGGAATCGATTACCGATTTGGTGACACAGCTTTACACGCATGAAACGATGTCCGATGGTCTGTCGGCGGTGACGCTAAAACTGGTCTTACTTGCGCTGGGCGATGCCATGATTGGCGCTCAACTGAGCAGTTCGCTGGGCCTGCCCCGCGACATGGCGCGCGAAATGGGAACCGCCTTCCTCATCCGGCATCTGCGTGAGTTAAAACTACCGGACGACGCAACGGCGGCTACGGCAAGTCGGGGTTAAATCCAACCTTGCGCTTTGTACCACGCCGCGGTGGCGTGGATGCCATCGGCGGTCGGTACTGTCGGTTGCCAAAGATCCGCCGGAGGCCGCGCGGCAGCACTGGCCACCCAATCCGGATGCGACAAATAAGCGGCGCGGTCGCGGGTCAGCTTCGCCTTTGGCCCCCGCAACTTCTCGTCAAGCACGGCTGCGATACGCAGCAAAGGTGCTGGCAGATTGAACGCCCATACCGAATGGCCCAACGCCGCACCAATCATATGGGCAAAGTCAATATGACTCCAACCGCTTGGCGTGCCATCATTGGGCTCGTACACTTTGCCCCGCGTTTCGCCGTCGTCCGTGACCAATATGTTTAGCAAAGCGGCCAAATCATCAACATGGATCAGCGATACGCGCCCCTTTGGCGGCATGGGAGCAATGCGCAATTTGGCCAATCGGTATGTGTCCAGCATCTCGGTATCGCCGGGCCCATAGACGCCGGGCGGGCGCACAACAGTCCAATTGAGCGCGCTTTGCCGGACCAAGGCTTCACCGCGTTCCTTGCTCATCCCGTATAGGGACAGTGCCGGTTCGCGTGCGCTTAGCGAGGAGACATGGACGAAACGGGGCACGTGTGCGGTATCGGCGGCGGCCAAGACATTGGCGGTGCCGGCGACATTGGCGAGATCAAAACCCGCTTTATCGGGCGCATTGACCACGCCCGCGATATGCAGCACCGCGTCCGCGCCGTCGCACAAATCGGCGAGCGCGTCGGTATCGGACAGGCCGCCCTCAACCCATGTCACGCCCGCC
>JBGSOJ010000333.1:0-11706 GCA_041739175.1 Sphingomonadaceae bacterium | reverse complement strand
ACCACCACGCGCCGCGCCGCGCCCGCTGCGCAGGCAGGCAGATGCGTGGCTATCACGCTGCTGCTTAACAGTGCCAAAATATGCCGCCGGTTCAATGCCATCGCCCCTTCTCCCACATTATTTGGGGCGTGTAACAGACGGCGGCGGCGCTAATCAACCCAGCGGCCAATGGTTCAAAATTTCTGCCCATCGCCAAATGCCGGGCAAAAAGAAAATGCTCGCCACGACACCGCGAACGACATTCTTCGACACGCGCTTTACCAAAGCCTCGCCCGGAGAGACGGCGGGATATCGGGGGTCAAAATGGCGTCGGTCACGCGCCGCCCATTCCACGTTTTCGCGACCGATGACAAAAACCGTGCAAATTTCTTTTATTTGGCCAAACAAATCAACGCACCACCGCCATTTTTAATGTCACGCTTACCAAAAGGTAACGCCTGCGGCGCTAAGACGAAACGATGAAAAATAAGGTCTTGCCCGTGCCCGACATAAACACTCCCAACCGACCCAATGTCCTCCCGATTCGGGCGATATTCGGCTTAAAGGAAAAATCTGGTGAGGACTGGAGCGAAATTCGCGCCATCCAGTTGGCTGCCATTTCCGTTAATCCGATGACCAGGACCGGGGTGATTCTGGGCATCGGCGCGCTAACCGCGTTGGCACTAATGAATTTGGTCGCGGTGCCCGTTTTGGTGGGATGGGTTCTGTTGAACACAGCGTTCGCTTTATGGATGCACCAAGGCACAAAACCGTCGCAATCACCGGTCCGCAAAAGCATCACCAGCGCAGAATTTGGAAAAATTCACGCCTATGCGCTCATGGGCGGAATCGTCTGGGTCTCCGCTTTTGCCGCGATTCTGGCCTCGGGACAGCCCGCCGACAAAGTTCTATTGGGCTTATTGTCGCTGCAATCGGCGACGATGGTGTTGATGGTTGCTTTGGTCATAAGCCTGTCGACTTTGCCGTCAGTGGCGATTCTGTTTGTATCGATGGTGAGCCTCGCGTCCTCGGTGTCGTTTTTGATGGTCGGGCAGCCGTTGTTGGCGTTGGGGGCCATTGGCATCGCGGCGCCTTTATGCCTCGGGGTTATGCGCCATTGCCGCGCACAATTGGGCAGCCAACTGAGCGAAGGCCGCCTGCGCGACAAAACCGAAACCGTGTCGCTTTTGCTCCGCGAATTTGAAGATTCGGGCGCGGACTGGCTATGGCAGACGGACACCGCACGCTGTGCGATCCATGTCTCCCCGCGTTTTGCCTACGCGTTGGGTAAAGACGCGCGCGAGGTCGAAGGCGAGCCGATCCTGAAGCTGATTGCGGGTGAGGCTTGGGAAACCGGCAATTATCCGAACGAACTGCACGAATTTGCCGAACGCCTGAAACGGCGCGAGGCATTCAGCAACCTGACTATTCCCGTAAAAATGAACGGTCAGCAGCGTTGGTGGGAGCTTTCGGCGAGCCCGCGGATCAATGAAACCGGTGCCTTTTTGGGCTTCCGCGGCGTCGGTAGCGACGTGACCGAACAATGCCAAAGCCAGGAAAAAATCTCCCATCTGGCGCGTTTTGATACGCTCACCGGTCTGCCCAACCGCTTGCAGGTCAATGAATCGCTCTCGGCCGCGCTGGCGTATGCCGAACAATGGGGCAGCCGCTGCGCCTTTATGATGATCGACCTCGACCGGTTTAAGCAAGTCAACGATACTTTGGGCCACCCCGTCGGTGACCGTTTGCTCGCCCAAGTGTCAAAGCGGTTGCAGGCGTTGATGAGCGCCAACGAACTGTGCGGCCGACTTGGCGGCGATGAGTTCGCCGTCGTGCTGCGCGATGCCAATGATTCCACCCATATCAACAATTTGGCGCGGTCCATCATCACATCATTATCGCGCGCCTATGAAGTCGATCAGCATACGATCTATATCGGCGCCAGCGTCGGCAGCGCCGTCGGCCCGCGCGACGGGCGCAGCGTCGAGATGCTGATGCGTTCTGCCGACTTAGCGCTCTATCGCTCCAAAGAGGACGGACGCGGCGTCCACAACAGCTATCAGCCGCAATTGCACGCCATCGCCGAAGAACGCCGCCTCATGGAAATCGAATTGCGCCACGCGCTCGATAAGGACGAATTTCATTTGGTGTATCAGCCTGTGGTCGATGCGATGGATGGCACATTGACTGGCTTTGAAGCGCTGATGCGTTGGACCAATGAGAAATATGGCAATGTCTCACCTGTGAAATTCATTCCACTGGCCGAAGAAGCGCGGTTGATTGTGGCGATGGGTGAATGGGCCCTGCGTCGCGCCTGTTTCGATGCGGTGCAATGGCCAAGCCAGGTAAAGGTCGCCGTCAACGTCTCCGCCGATCAATTGATGAGCGCCAATTTCATCACCAGCGTTGTCTCCGCCCTTCGCGACTCTGGCTTGCCGGCGCAGCGGCTTGAGCTTGAAGTCACCGAAAGCCTGTTTCTGCGCGATGGCGGCATGGCGGTGCAAGTGCTTGACCAAGTGTTGGCGTTAGGCATCAAACTCAGCCTCGATGACTTTGGTACCGGCTATTCCTCGCTTGGGTATTTGCGCAAGACCCGGTTTAACACGATCAAGGTCGACCGCAGCTTTGTGACTGGTGCCGCCAAGGGCGTGGACGAATGCCTTGCGATTATCCGCGCGGTGGTCGCAATGGCCGACTCGCTCAAAATGTCCACCACCGCAGAGGGCGTGGAGACTGAGGAGGAATTGGCGCTGATCCGTGAATTGGGTTGCAAAAAAATTCAGGGCTATTTGTTCGGTCGGCCCATGACGTTTGCTGACACTTTGCCGATGTTTGAGCCCAATTTGTCGCACGATCGGCGCGATCTGTATCGGAAGGTTGAACTGGGCGCGTGATCCAATAGTCGAACGCCGCGCGCGCCGACTGGACAGCGCACCGCACGCGCGGCATATAACGCAGCCATGAGTATTATGCCCGTTCGCGCATCGCGCCGCCTCGCCCCTTCCTTTCTCTCGCTTGCCTTGATTTTGGCCACGCCTGCGTTGGCAAACACCGATGCAACCAATAGCGAGCCGACCGATGAGACAGCCGTCGCAGATTTCCCGGAATCTGACGCTGACTCCGTTCTAACCGGCGAAAACTCACGGCCAAGTTGGCAACCGATAACCACCAACATTCCTGCACCGCGCGACATTGTCATGCCCGGTGCCATGACCGTACGCGTCGATACCAAACGCCATAAGCAAGGCATTTTGGCGGTGAAGCAAGTCATGCCCGTGACGCAGGCCTCTATGGCGAAAAATGGGGAGATGGTGATCCTGTTCCCCAACTGGCTGCCCGGCACGCACGCCCCGCGCGGGGAGGTGGATAAGGTTGCCAATCTGGTCATTTCGGCTGGCGATCAAAAACTGGAATGGCACCGCGACCCGTTGGAGGTCCACGCCATCCGCTTTACCCCGCCAAAGGGCGCAAAAGAAATCGGCATTGCGTATGACTTCCTCTCCGCCACCGATGGCGCGCAAGGCCGCGTGGTCGCGACGCCAGAAATTATGAACCTGCGTTGGATGCAGCTAAGTCTCTACCCCGCCGGATACTATGCGCGCGGCATAGCGGTCGATGCCTCGTTCTCGCTTCCACAAGGATGGGCAGCAGGCACGGCATTGGCGCAAAATCAAAAATACACGGTGGTTTGTCCCAAGGCTCCTTGTTATAGCCTTATCGACTTAGAGCGCACCGATTACGACACGCTCGTCGACAGCCCCATTTTTGCCGGGCAATTCACCCGCAAAGTGCCGCTTGCCGACAATGTCGATCTGTTCATTGTCGCCGATGAGGCCAAATATCTTGAGGCGACCGAGGCACAAATCGAACCGCATCGCGCGCTCGTCCGCGAGGGCAAAGCGTTGTTCGGCAGCGAACCGTTTGACCGCTACACCTTCCTCCTCTCGCTTAGCGACCGGCTTGGCGGTATCGGGTTGGAGCATCACCGCAGTTCCGAAAACGGCGTCGAGCCGGAATATTTCACCGCATGGGACGAAGGTCCGGGCCGCCGCAACCTCCTGCCGCATGAATATGTACACAGCTGGATCGGCAAGCATCGCCGCCCCATTGGGCTGTTCTCCGCCAACTTTAACGTGCCGCAAAATGGCGAATTATTGTGGGTGTATGAGGGGCAGACGCAGTTTTGGGGTTATGTCCTTGGCAACCGCTCGGGCCTATTTTCCTTGGCTGACACGCTCGATTCTTTGGCCATTATAGCCGCCGGAATGGAGCAACGCACCGGCCGCCGCTGGCGCGCGATGGTCGACACCACCGCCGACCCCGTCATAAAGTCGCGCCGCCCGATGGGGTGGAACAGCGTGCAACGGAACGAGGATTATTATAACGAAGGCCTGCTCATCTGGCTGGAGGCGGATCAGATTATCCGCGCCGAAACCGGCGGCACCAAATCGCTTGATGACTTTGCCCAAGCATTTTTCGGCGGCAAAGACGGCGATTGGGGCGTGCGGACATTCACCTATAACGACATCGTGGAGACGCTGAACGGCGTTCTGCGCTATGACTGGGATGCGTTTTTGCAGGCGCGGGTATATCGCCCGACGGAGGCTGCGCCGCTCAATGGCTTGACTATGGGCGGATACCGTCTGGTCTATACCCCCACAAAATCGCGCGCGATTGCCAGCAATGAAAAGCGCGCCAAATCGCGTAATTATTCCTATTCGGTCGGATTGTCGGTGAACGACAAAGGCGAGGTGAAAGAGGTAATATGGGACAGCCCTGCGTTTACCAGCGGGCTGACCATTGGACATAAGATTGTCTCGGTCAACGGCGCACCATTTACGTATGAGGCGTGGGAAGCGGCCATCACGGCCGCCGCCGCCGACAAAATGCCCATCGCCATCACCGCCGAAAAGGACAAAGCGAAAGTCGAAATGACCATCGACTATTCGGGCGGCCTCGTCTATCCGGCGCTAGAAAAAACCGGCGAGGGGCCATCGGGGCTGGAATCATTGCTGGCACCTCGGCTCCCCGCGCAATAATCATTCGCGTCAGATATCGGCGCAGCAACAAAGGACCCACTCCCATGCGTATTGAACATATCGAAATCGGCAAGAATCCGCCGAACAATTTGAACGTGATTATCGAAGTCCCCTTGGGCGGCGAACCCGTGAAATATGAGTTCGATAAGGCATCGGGCGCGTTGTTCGTTGACCGGATTTTGCATACACCGATGCGCTATCCCGCCAATTATGGCTTTGTGCCCCACACATTGAGCGACGATGGCGATCCGATTGATGCGCTGGTTATCGCCCGCTCGCCGTTCGTCCCTGGCAGCGTCGTGCGGTGCCGCCCGATTGCGGTGCTGCATTTGGAAGATGAGCATGGCGGCGATGAAAAGCTCGTCTGCGTCCCCGACACCGCGACTTTCCCGTATTACACCAACGTGCGCGAGAAAGAGGATCTGCCCGACATCACCTTTGCGCAGATTGAGCATTTCTTTACGCATTACAAGGACTTGGAAACCGAAAAATGGGTCCGTGTTGGCAAATGGGGTAACGCCGATGAGGCGCGCCGTTTGACGGTCGAGGCGATTGAGCGGTATCAAGCGACGAAGGTTTAGTTGATATCCTCCCCTCCTGAGCGAAGTCGAAGGGACGGGGAGGGAGACCGCCCGCAGGGTGGTGGAGGGGTCTGGTGTACCATCGACCCCTCCGTCAGTCCTGCGGACCGCCACCTCACAAGAATGGGGAGGAATTTATTCGCAACAACCACCCTGCATAGCTATGCAGTTATTGCAAATCATTATCAAACAAACCCGCACACCCTGCTATCGTAGGGGGTAGCGCGGCCCGCCGAAATATGCTTAGGCGGCTGACGAACCACAGGGCGGAACCGGCGCATTGCCCCTGCCCTCCACCGGATAAACGCCGCGATTGTGTCGGCCCAAAGAGGGGAATTGCCCATGAACATCCACGAATATCAGGCCAAAGAACTGCTGGCGAAATTCGGCATCGCGATTCCTGCCGGCCACGCCGCAATGACCGTCGAGGACGCCGTTGCCGCCGCCAAGCAACTCCCCGGACCGCTTTGGGTCGTAAAATCGCAAATCCACGCCGGTGGGCGCGGCAAGGGCAAATTCAAGGAACTGCCCGCAGATGCCAAGGGCGGTGTCCGCCTCGCCTTCAGCCTCGATGAAGTCGAAAGCCATGCGAAGGACATGCTGGGCAACACATTGGTCACCATCCAAACCGGCGATGCGGGCAAGCAGGTCAACCGTCTCTACATCACCGACGGCGCGGATATTGAGAAGGAATTTTACCTCTCACTCCTCGTCGACCGCAAATCGAGCCGCATCGCGATGATCGTCTCAACCGAAGGCGGCATGAACATTGAGGATGTCGCGCACGACACGCCCGAAAAAATCCACACCATCACCATCGATCCCGCCACCGGCCTGACCGATGAGGATGCGAAAAAGGCGTCGGATGCGCTGGGCCTTAATGGTGACCTTGCCGCGCAGACGCAGGATACGGTGAAAAAACTCTACACTGCCTTTGTCGAAACCGACATGGAAATGTGCGAAATCAACCCGTTGGTGCAAACCAAGGACGGCAAAATCCTCGTCCTTGACGCAAAAGTGTCCTTTGACGGCAACGCGATGTTCCGCCACCCCGACATCGCGACCTTACGCGATGAAACCGAGGAAGATCCCGCCGAAGTTGAGGCATCGAAATATGACCTCGCCTACATCAAATTGGACGGCAACATCGGCTGCATGGTGAATGGCGCGGGCCTTGCAATGGCGACGATGGACATCATCAAGCTGAACGGTGCGTTCCCCGCCAACTTCCTTGATGTCGGCGGCGGCGCGAACAAGGAAAAGGTGACGGCGGCATTTAAGCTGATCCTGTCCGATCCGGCGGTTGAAGGCATCCTCGTCAACATCTTCGGCGGCATTATGAAATGCGACATCATCGCGGAAGGCATCGTTGCCGCCGCGAAAGAGGTCAATTTGTCGGTGCCGCTCGTCGTCCGCCTTGAAGGCACCAATGTGCAGGCAGGCAAGGACATTCTGGCAAACAGCGGCCTGCCGATTGTTGCCGCCAATGACCTTGGCGATGCAGCGGCGAAAATCGTCGCGGAAGTCAAAAAAGTCGCCTGATTCGCGGCCCAGACCAACACCAAGAGAGGGGCCGCGCCGACGGCCCCTTTTTTGTGCGCGCGCACCTTAACGCCTTGCCGTAGCGTCCGCTAAGCACGCTATACCGAAACGGCCGCTTTTTTGGGGCACAGGGCTTGCAATCCTATGCAATAGGCCGCATTTGCGTATGCAAAGAGAAGCGGCGCGCCATGATGTGCGCCTCACCAAAGGAGGCCCCGCCCATGAAAATCCTAGTCCCCGTCAAACGGGTGATCGACTATAATGTCAAACCACGCGTGAAGGCCGATGGGTCGGGCGTGGACCTCGCCAATGTCAAAATGAGCATGAACCCCTTTGACGAAATCGCCGTTGAGGAGGCCATTCGCATCAAAGAGGCTGGCAAGGCAGAAGAAATCATCGCCGTGTCGGTTGGCCCTGCCAAGGCGCAGGAAACGCTGCGCACCGCGCTCGCCATGGGTGCGGATCGGGCCATTCTCGTCGAAACCGACGATGAGGTTGAACCGCTCGCGGTCGCCAAAATCCTGGCGAAGTTGATGGAGGAAGAAGCCCCCGGCCTCGTCATCCTCGGCAAGCAAGCGATTGATGATGACAGCAACCAAACCGGCCAAATGCTCGCGGCGCTAACGGGCCGTCCGCAAGGCACCTTTGCCAACACCGTGGTCGTCGATGGTGACAGCGTCACCGTGGGCCGCGAAATTGATGGCGGTTTGCAGACGGTGAAGCTGACCTTGCCCGCCATCGTCACCACCGATTTGCGTCTGAATGAGCCGCGCTATGCGTCGCTGCCCAACATCATGAAGGCGAAGAAAAAGCCTTTGGACATCAAAACCCCCGCCGATTTGGGCGTGGACACGACCGCGCGCCTCAAAACGCTGGAAGTGTCCGAACCGCCCGTGCGGCAAGCGGGTGAGAAGGTCGCCGATGTTGATGCGCTGGTCGCGAAACTCAAAGCGTTGGGAGTAGCATAATGAAAACGCTCGTATGGATTGAACACGACAATGTCGGCATGAAAGACGCCAGCCTCGCCGCCATCACCGCTGCGTCGAAATTGGGCGAAGTGCACGCAATTATCGCCGGGCACAATTGCGGCGAAGTGGCGAAACAGGCCGCACAGGTTGCCGGCATGAGCAAAGTGCATGTCGCCGACGACGCCAGCCTTGCCAATGCGTTGGCCGAGAATGTCGCGCCTCTGATTGCGGACCTGATGGGCCACCATGACGCCTTCATCGCGCCTGCGACGACAACGGGCAAGAACATCGCCCCGCGTGTCGCGGCACTCCTCGATGTGATGCAAATCTCGGACATTCTTTCGGTCGAGGGCGAACGTACATTCACTCGCCCGATCTACGCCGGGAACGCGATTGCCACGGTCGAAAGCACCGATGCCAAACTCGTCATCACGGTGCGCGGGACGGCCTTTGACAAGGCGGAAACAACCGGCGGGTCGGGCACGATCGAAGTCGTCGGCGGCGCGGCGGATGCGGGTCTTTCCGCGTTCGTGTCCGAAGAAATCGCCAAATCCGACCGCCCTGAACTCACCAGCGCAAAGATCATCGTCTCCGGCGGCCGTGCGCTTGGCAGCGCGGAGAAGTTTGAGGAAGTCATTGTACCGCTCGCCGACAAACTCGGCGCAGGCGTCGGCGCAAGCCGCGCGGCGGTGGATGCGGGCTATGTCCCCAACGATTATCAGGTTGGCCAAACCGGCAAAATCGTTGCGCCTGAAGTGTACATCGCCGTCGGTATCAGCGGCGCTATCCAGCATCTGGCGGGCATGAAGGACAGCAAGACCATCATCGCCATCAACAAAGATGAGGACGCGCCGATTTTCCAAGTCGCCGATGTCGGACTCGTCGGCGATTTGTTCAATGTGGTGCCAGAATTAACCGCAAAAATCTAATTATCCTTTGCGGCCTATGCCAAACATTGCTAGCCTCCGGTGGAATCATCCACTGGAGGCTAATGTGTTGAAGAGACTGGCAATTGCGATTGGTGCCATAATGGCGCTCACCACGCCCATGGCGGCGCAGGCGAAAGAGAAAGTCTATGCGCCAAAATCGAAATGGGTGGTCGATTATGGCGTCGACCGCTGCACCGTGGGGCGCGAGTTTGCGTATGAAAACCAATCGGTCATGCTGACCTTCACGCGGGTCGGATCCAGTGATGGCGTGCGCATCGCGCTGATCGGTGACTTGCCCAGAATTAAGGTCGCCAATTCTATAACAATGCGCTTCTTTCCGTTCGGAGATTCCTTTGAATCGGATTTTTTCAACGGCGTTTCCGATGACAGGAAAAGTGTTGCCATTATTTTAAGCACATTAGCGCCCTTTAAGTTTAATGAAGAAAATGCAGACAAATTTGTTAGCCGCGGGGTAAACTACCGCCTAAAAGAAGAGCATCTTAAAGCAATCAACGGCCTGGTTATCGACCCAAACCCAGGCAGTGCCATGCACTTCCAAACGGGGCCAATGGGACCGTTGTTTAACGAATTGGAAAAATGCACCAACTCTTTAGCGAAATATTGGGGTTTTGATAACGAGGTTTTGAATAGCCTCAGCAAAAACGCCGAACCCATCGGGTCGCCCGCGAAATGGATGCGATCAACGGATTATCCGTCGGGCTTTGCAATGATGGGTAGGATGGGCGTCGTTGATTTCCGCCTGACGGTCGATGAAACCGGCGCGGTGACGCAATGCGACATCTCCAACGCCATGGGCGGTGAGCGCTTCTCCGAAAATGTGTGCAAGGGGGTGATGAGCCGCGCGCGTTTCACCCCTGCGCTGGATAAAGATGGCAAGCCGACGAAGGATCTTTATATCAACCGCGTGATATTTATGATGGAAAACGGATAGCGCATCGTCGCTCACCACCATTCCCCTTCCCTTTCGGGCGGAAAACCCCGACAAGGGAAGGGCACCATGAAACGCCTGCTTTTCCTTATCGCCGGATGGCTATCGCTTGCGCTTGGCGCGGTCGGCGTCGCCGTGCCCCTTTTGCCGACGGTGCCGTTTGTCATCCTATCCGCCTATTGCTTCGCGCGCAGCTCGCCGGCGTTGGAGGCGTGGTTGCTCGCCAACCCCACATTCGGCCCGCACATTGTCGCGTGGCGGGCAAATGGCGCGATCAGCCGAAAGGGCAAATGGGCGGCAACGGGCGCATTCGCCTTCAGCATAATCATCGCGATTGTCTTCATCGATTGGCCCTATTGGCTGGCCCCGTGCATCATCACCGCGATTACGGGCAGTTGGATTTGGACCCGACCCGACGAAGCAGAAAATCCGCCTCCCGCACCTTGAACGGCCTAACATTTTCATTGCCTGTTCATCCGCGTTAAGGCAGCGTGGCACGATGAGCCGACCCGCCGCGCAAGCCCACCCTGCCCGAAACTTTGCAACACAGGCTGCGCGTCTGTCAGCATTGCTGTTCCTCTCCATGCTATTGATGGTGCGGCCGGCCTATGCGCAATCCATCCTGCGCGACGCAGAAACGGAAACCTATTTGGAAGAAATCGCCGCACCTTTAGCGGCGGCGGCGGGCCTTTCGCCCGGCGCATTGGAAATTGTGTTGATCCACGACCCCTCTATCAACGCCTTCGTTGCGGGCGGGCAGCGGATTTACGTACACACTGGCCTGATCGAAACCGCCGATTCGGCCAATGAAGTGCAAGGCGTGATTGCCCATGAACTGGGCCACATTATCGGCGGCCACGTCCTGCGTTTCGAGGATGGCGTGCGCCCCGCCATGGGGATAACGCTGCTTAGCCTTCTGGCGGGCATTGGCATGGCACTGGCCGGCGCGCCGGAAGGTGCGATGGCGGCGATGGCATTGGGGCAACAGGTCGCCTTGGGCAATTTCTTGGCATACAGCCGGGGGCAGGAAAGCGTCGCTGACGCATCGGGCGCGCGGTATCTGTCCGATGCCGGTATCACTGGCAAAGGCAGTGTGAATTTCTTCAAAAAGCTGCAAAGCTATGAATTCCGATTGGGTCGGACAACCGAGAACAGCTATGCCACCACGCACCCAATGTCGGGCGAACGCGCCGCCGTGTTGGAAGACAGCTACCGCGCCGACGCCGCATGGGATGCGGCGCTCAACCCGCAATGGGAGGCGGGCTTTGCCCGCGTAAAAGCAAAATTGCGCGGATTTGTGCAGGATCCGAACAAAACGTTGGCGCAATATCCGGAAAGCGATACGCGCGAACCGGCGCATTACGCGCGGGCCTATGCGTATCACCAATGGAAAATGGTCGATAAGGCCGAGGCGGAGGCGCGCGCGCTCATCGCGCTCGACCCCACGAACCCCTATTATTACGAACTGCTGGGGCAGATTTTGCTGGAATCAGGCAAACCCGTTGCGGCGTTGGATCCTTTGCGTACTGCAACCCAGTTGTCGGGCAACCATCCGCTGATTGCCACAATGTTCGGCCACGCGCTGATTGCGACGGAAGACGCCGCCATGCTGCCAGAAGCGGAGAGCGTTTTGCGGGCGTCGGTTGCGGTGGATGGCGAGAATCCGGACGCTTGGAAACAATTGGGCATCATCTATCACGGGCGCGGCGACATGGCGCG
>JBGSOJ010000309.1:0-9533 GCA_041739175.1 Sphingomonadaceae bacterium | reverse complement strand
CCACGCCTTTGATTCATCGTCCAGATTAATGTGCACCTGCCTATCCGCCAGCTGCAATTCGAGCTGGAGGATGAACTTGTCGACGACGCGGGCAACCACTTCGGGCGGCAGATAGCCAAACGGCACAATGGCATCGAGCCGGTTGCGGAATTCGGGGGTGAAGAGTTTCTTCACCGCCTCATCGCCGGCATCCTCTTTGGATATGTTGTTACCAAAGCCGATACCTTCCTTCGCCATGTCCGAAGCGCCCGCGTTGGTGGTTATGATCAGGATGACATTGCGGAAATCCACGGTCTTGCCATGATGGTCGGTCAGGCGGCCCTTGTCCATCACCTGCAACAGGATGTTGAACAGGTCGGGATGCGCCTTCTCAATCTCATCGAGCAAGAGCACGCAATGCGGGTTCTGATCAATCGCATCGGTAAGCAAACCGCCCTGATCAAAGCCGACATAGCCCGGGGGCGCACCGATCAGGCGGCTGACCGAATGGCGTTCCATATATTCGGACATATCGAAGCGTTTCAATGGGATGCCCATGATCGACGCAAGTTGCCGCGCCACCTCGGTCTTGCCCACGCCGGTTGGTCCGCTGAACAGATAATTGCCGATCGGCTTATCCGGTTCGCGCAGGCCCGCGCGGCTGAGTTTAATCGCGCTGGCCAGCGTTTCGATTGCCTTGTTCTGCCCGAACACCACGCGCTTCAGGTCGAGTTCGAGGTTGCCGAGCGCGGTTTTGTCGTCGGTGCTCACCTGCTTGGGCGGAATGCGCGCCATGGTGGCAATCACCGCCTCAATATCGCCCGCGCGGATGGTTTTTTTCCGCTTTGACGGGGCGACCAGCATTTGCATCGCGCCAACCTCGTCAATCACATCGATGGCTTTGTCGGGGAGTTTCCGG
Organism: Sphingomonadaceae bacterium; assembly: GCA_041739175.1. Lineage (GTDB taxonomy): Bacteria > Pseudomonadota > Alphaproteobacteria > Sphingomonadales > Sphingomonadaceae > JBGSSR01. The sequence continues at coordinate 8,635 of JBGSOJ010000309.1, read as the reverse complement.
TCGTTGATATAGCGCGCGGACAATTCCACCGCCGCCTTGATGGCATCGGGGGTGTATTTCACCTTGTGATGGTCCTCAAAAGCAGTGCGCAGGCCGTTGAGGATTTTGATGGTGTCATCAATCGTCGGCTCGTTGACATCAATCTTCTGGAACCGGCGCAGCAGCGCGCGGTCCTTTTCGAAATGATTGCGGAATTCCTTATAGGTCGTGGAGCCGATGCAGCGGATCGTGCCGCCCGACAAAGCGGGCTTTAGGAGGTTCGACGCATCCATCGCCCCGCCGCTGGTCGCGCCCGCGCCGATCACGGTGTGGATTTCGTCGATGAACAGAACGGCATCGGGCAGTTCCTCCAGTTCGGAGACCACTTGCTTCAACCGTTCCTCAAAATCGCCGCGATAGCGCGTGCCGGCCAAGAGCGCGCCCATGTCGAGCGAGTAAATGACGGCGGGCAGCAGCACCTCGGGCACTTGCCCCTCAACGATGCGGCGGGCCAGCCCTTCCGCAATTGCGGTTTTGCCGACGCCGGGTTCACCGACATAGAGCGGGTTGTTCTTGGATCGGCGGCAGAGGATTTGCACTGTGCGGTCGACCTCCGCATTGCGGCCGATCAGCGGGTCGATACGGCCCTGCTTCGCCTTTTCATTGAGGTTGACGGTGAACTGATCGAGCGCGCCTTCCTTTTTCGCTTTGTCGTCTTTGCTGCTCTCGCGGCCTTTTGATGCCGCGGTGGCATCGGCGATTTGGCCGGGCTGCCCGCCTTTGCCGACGCCGTGGCTGATGAAGGATACGGCGTCCAAACGGCTCATATCCTGCTGTTGCAGGAAATAGACGGCGTAGCTTTCGCGTTCGGAGAACAACGCGACCAGCACATTTGCGCCGGTCACTTCGTCTTTGCCCGAGGATTGCACATGCAAAATCGCGCGTTGCACCACGCGTTGGAATCCGGCGGTGGGCGAGGGGTCATTGCTTGCCCCGTTTTTCAGATTGTCGAGTTCCGTGTCGAGGTAGACGGTGACCGTCTCCGACAACTCCTCCAAATCGACATTGCACGCCTGCATCACTTTGGAAGCATCGGCGTCGTCAATCAGCGCGAGCAGCAAATGCTCCAGCGTGGCATATTCATGCCCCCGATCCGACGCATTGGTCAGCGCCTGATGCAATGTCTTTTCAAGGCTTTGGGCAAAGGATGGCATGGCGAATTCTCCTGATGCCATGGGCGGGACAGCCGCATGGCGCACCGCCAAAACGGGCGGCTAACATATGGTATATTGGCACCGTTTACGTTTTTGCAAACCGCATTTCCGATTCGGAGCCGTAATTTCCTGCAACCTATTTCTTAAACAATTGATCCGCGTGGCTGCGGTGCGCATTGGCAACGCTGCGCCGCGCCTCCGTCCGCGCGATTTCGGCGGTGAGCACGGCGATGCGCGCGTCGCATTCCGCCGCGCTTAACGCGTCCAAATCCTCGGCGATCAGGTCGGCTAAGGCCCCGCGCGGCTTGGCAGTGTCAAAATCGTCTATCATCATACGCGCGAGTGTTGAACTTTGCGGCGATTAAGTCAATAAGCGCCGAAACGATCATGGGGCGGGGACAACAACATGAGCGATGGCATTCTACCAGAAACGATGCGCGCAATCGAAATCGCGGCGTTCGGCGGGCCGGAGCAATTGCGCCTGTGTCAGCGGCCCGTGCCTGCGCCGGGGCCGGACGAGGTGTTGCTTGCCGTTGCTGCGGCGGGGGTTAACCGCCCCGATGTGATCCAGCGGCAGGGGAAATATCCGCCGCCACCGGGGGCAAGCGATATTCCGGGGCTTGAAATTGCCGGTACGATTGTCGCCACCGGTGCGGGCGTTGATGCCAATCTGCTGGGGCGGCGCGTTGCGGCTTTGGTGACGGGCGGCGGCTATGCCGAATATTGCACCGCCGATGCGCGCCATTGTTTGCCCCTGCCCGATGCGATGAATTTTGCGGCGGCGGCGGCCCTTCCGGAAACGCTTTTCACCGTGTGGCATAATGTGTTTGAGCGCGGCTATGCCCGCGATGGTGAGACGATGCTTGTCCACGGCGGCACCAGCGGGATTGGCAGCATGGCGATTAAGCTCGGCAAATTGTTCGGCCTGATCGTCATTGCCACTTGCGGGTCGGATGCGAAGTGCGACGCGGCGCTGGCGCTCGGCGCGGACCATGCGGTGAATTACAAAACATCGGTGTTTGAGGATGCCGCGCGCGCGCTAAATGGTGGAAAAGGTGTGGACATCATTCTCGATATGGTCGGCGGATCGTATTTGCCGCGCAACATGCGCGCGCTGGCCGATGATGGCCGCTGCGTCACGATTGCGGTGCAGGGCGGATTGACCGCAGAGATCAGTGTGGTCGAATTGATGAGCCGCCGGTTGACGCTGACGGGTTCGACTTTGCGCCCGCGCTCGGCGGCCTTTAAGGCATTGTTAACCCAAGAAATTGCCGCCTACGCATGGCCTCTGGTGGAGGATGGGCGGCTGTCCGCTACGCTCGACCGGACCTTCCCGCTGGCCGAGGCAGCGGCGGCCCATGCGTATTTGGAAAGCGGCGCGCATGTCGGGAAGATTGTCCTCACTGTCTAACGCCCGCCCCGCCCCGCCCGACTTTCGCGCCCGGCCATCGTTCCAATATGGCGCATTCTGTCGCATTTGGGGCCAAAGTGTCACGGCTTTGTCATCATAAGAGCACACGCGCGTAACATAGAGACTCCATAGGCTGGCCCCTAAGACCACCTGTTTTGGACAAGGCAGCCGACCCATGAACGCGCTCCCCAATTTTCTCCCGCCTTTTGATGAGGCCCAATATGACGCGCGGATTAAGCGTAAGCCAAAGGTGCGCGACGCCGATCGGCTACGCTTTCGCACGATTTTTATCTCCGACATTCACTTGGGCACGCGCGGCTGTAACGCCGAAAAGCTGATCGATTTCCTCGACCATGTGGACAGCGATACGATGTATCTGGTCGGCGATATTATCGACGGGTGGCGGCTTAAGAAAAAAGTCTACTGGCCGCAGGAGCATAATGACATCGTCTGGCGCGTGCTGAAACGGGCGAAGCGCGGCACGCGGATCGTCTATATCCCCGGCAACCATGACGAAATGTTCCGGCAGTTTGTTGGGTTCAGCTTTGGCGGGATCGAAATTGCGCGATCGGCTGAGCATGTTACCGCCGATGGCCGCACCTTGCTGGTCATGCATGGCGATGAATTTGACACCATCATGCTGGCGCACCGCTGGCTCGCGGTGATTGGCGACAGCCTGTATACGCTGCTGATGAAATGCAATTATGTCGTCAACCGCGTGCGAGAGGGGCTGGGCCTGCCCTATTGGTCGCTCTCCAAAATGGCGAAGAACCGTGTGAAAAACGCCGTTGAGTTTATCTCGCAATTTGAGGGGCTGGTCGCGCGTGCGGCGGCGCAGCGCGGCGTTGATGGCGTGGTGGCTGGCCATATTCACCACGCCGAATATCGCCGCATCGACGGCATTGATTATTACAACGACGGCGATTGGGTCGAAGGCTGCACCGCATTGGTCGAGCACTTCGATGGCCGGATGGAGGTTCTGCACTGGGCCGACATGATGGATGCGCGCGAACGCGAGGCAAAGGCCGCTGAGGCCGCCGCCGCGGAAGCCAGCGCCGCACAGGCCGGGGCTGCTCCCGTCAAGGCCAAGAAAAAGGCCAAGGCCAAAACCGCAGAGGCGGTGTAATGGACGATACCACCGGCGTTCGGCGCATTGCCATCGTTACCGATGCTTGGCACCCCCAAGTCAATGGCGTGGTGCGCACGCTGGAAACTGTCATCGGCATCTTGCGCGCGCGCGGGCATGAAGTGTTGGTGATTGCGCCCGACCAGTTCCGGTCGATGCCATGCCCCACCTACCCGGAAATCCGGCTGGCCTTTGTTTCGCCATGGCGGATTGGCGCCATGCTTAGCGAATTTGCCCCCGATGCCATACATTTGTCCACCGAAGGGCCATTGTGCATTGCCGCGCGGCATTATTGCGTGTGGCAGAAATTGGCCTTTACCACCGCCTATCACACGCAATTCCCCGATTATGTGGCGCGCCGCACCGGCGTTTCGGCGGAGCTGATCTGGCCCGCGATCCGCCGCTTTCACCGCCGGGCGCAACGGGTGATGGTCTCCACCCGCACCATGGCGGCGGAATTGACGCAGCGTGGCATTGGCCCGATCGCGATGTGGGGACGCGGCGTCGATATGGCGGTGTTCAACCCCGATGCGCCGGTGCCCGCACTCTATGCCGACCTGCCACGCCCGATCCATCTGTATGTCGGGCGCGTCGCGGTGGAAAAGAATATCGAGGCGTTTTTGGCGCTCGATACCCCTGGCAGCAAAGTGGTCGTCGGCGACGGCCCGCAATTGGAAGCCTTACGCCGTTCTTACCCCGATGCGCATTTCGCGGGGCAGCAATCGGGTACGACCCTGGCCGGATATTACGCCGGCGCGGATGTGTTTGTGTTTCCCTCCACCACCGACACCTTTGGCTTGGTGATGATTGAGGCCATGGCGTGCGGCACGCCGGTTGCCGCCTATCCGGTCACTGGGCCGGTCGATGTCCTGACAACGGAAGGTGGCGCGATGCACGCCGACTTGGCCGTCGCCGTGGCCGAGGCCTTGACGCTGGATCGCACCCGTGTCGCCGCTTTTGGTCGTGGGTTCAGTTGGGAGGACAGCGCCGATCAATTCCTTGCCGCGCTTTACCCCATGGACGGCCACCGCGCCGCCGCCGGGGTGCCCAAAACCCATGCAGGCGACGACGGCCCCGGCAAACTTGCTGCTTAAAAATTAAGCCGTGATTAACTGACGATTAAAATTTAGGCAGACCGCATGGCCCTGCTTATGCTGCGTTGCAGCACAAACGCGCCGGAATCCGCAGTTTTGCGATTCTGGCACGCCCTTTGCACACCTTCTTGATGGCAATGCCGCGCCCAATTTTCGGACAGCAATGATCTGTCCAAAAATTCGGCACACGGCGGGCCAGAAAACAAGGGGGAACGAATGAAATATATCATCGCCATTATTAAGCCATTCCGGCTCGATGCCGTGCGGGAGGCGTTAACGGGGGTTGGCGTTTCGGGGCTTACCGTGACCGAGGTCAAGGGCTTTGGCCGCCAAAAGGGGCAAACCGAAGTCTATCGCGGCGCGGAATACACCACCAACATGGTGCCCAAAGTCAAATTGGAAATCGCGTGCGCCGATGGCGCCGCCGATAGCGTGGTTGAGGCCATCCAAACCGCCGCCAGCACCGATAGCATCGGCGACGGCAAAATCTTCGTGCTCGAACTCGGCAGCGCTTTGCGCATCCGCACGGGCGACACCAACGACAACGCACTTTAAGTGATAGGGGGAAGTATTATGCGATCCGCACTAACAAAAATTGGCGCAATGGTGGTAACGGCGTTCGCTGCTCTCTCCGCCAGCGCTGCATGGGCGCAGGAGGCGGCAACTGCTGCTGCTGAAGCCGTCACAGAGGCCGCCGCACCCGTTGCAGAAGCCGCCGCCCCCGTGGCCGATAAAGGCGACACATCGTGGATGCTGATGTCCACTGTTTTGGTCATGTTGATGATCGTTCCCGGCCTTGCGCTGTTCTATGGCGGCCTTGTCCGCACGAAGAATATGGCATCGGTCCTCACGCAAATTCTGGGTGTCGCGGGTCTCGCGATGCTGATTTGGGTGATGTACGGTTACGGCCTCGCCTTTGGCGGTGACGCGAACCAGTTCATCTCGACCGGCAAATTCTTCTTGTCTGGTGTGACGCCCGATAGCACCGTGGCCACCTTTACCGATGGCGTGGTTATTCCCGAATTCGTCTTTATCGCGTTCCAAATGACCTTCGCCGCGATCACCGTCGCGCTGGTTGTCGGCGGATTGGTGGAGCGGATGAAGTTTTCCGCATTGATGGTGTTTGCCATCATCTGGCTCACCATCGTCTATTTCCCGATCGCGCACATGGTGTGGTATGCGGGCGCGGATGAATCCACGACCGGCCTGTTGTTCGGTTGGGGGGCATTGGACTTCGCTGGCGGCACCGTGGTGCATATCAACGCCGGTGTGTCCGCTCTTGTCGGTGCGTTGATCCTTGGCCCACGCCTTGGCTATAAGAAAGAAATCATGGCACCACACAGCCTGACGATGACGCTCATCGGCACCGGCCTTCTGTGGGTGGGTTGGTTCGGTTTCAACGCCGGTTCCGCCTTGGAAGCCAATGGCTCCGCCGCGCTTGCCATGATCAACACCTTTGTTGCCACGGCTGCTGGTGTCATCTTCTGGATGCTGACCGAGCGTGTGTTGGGTCACAAATCTTCGCTGCTCGGCGCATGTTCGGGTGCGATTGCGGGCCTGGTCGCGGTGACCCCTGCGGCGGGTAATGGCGGGCCATTCGGCGCGATCCTGCTTGGCGCGGTCGCGTCGGTCATTTGTGCCTGGTTCGTAGTTTCCATCAAGCCGAAGCTGAAACTGGACGACAGCCTTGACGCCTTTGGCATCCACGGCATCGGCGGCATCGTCGGCTCGATCGGCACGGCGTTCACGATGTTGCCAGCCTTGGGCGGCTTTGCCGGCGACGATTATGATCTGGGCGCGCAATTGGGCATCCAAGTCGCCGCTGTGGGCGTGGCGATTGTGTGGGCCGCCGTCGGCGCCACGATTGCCTTCTATATCGCGAAGCTGGTCACCGGCCTGCGGGTGACCGAGGACCAGGAACGCGAAGGGCTCGACCTCGCCGAACATGGCGAGCGGGCGTATAATTATTAAGATTGTTGGGGGCTGGCCCGTGGGTCGGCCCCTTCCTTAAACGATTGGTTCCGGTGCTTCGATATGCACCCTCTCCCGCACACAGCGGCACCGGACCACCCTTCGTTCCCAAGCACAATGTCAAACGGCGTGGCGACAAGGAACGGGGGGGCATTTTCCTCCTGTCGTTGTGCCTTGCGCGCTGACGAACGGTGACGCACCTAGGGCCGGTGAAGCAATTGCTTCATCGGCTCTTTTTTACGCATCAAAACGGAGGGGTGAGGGCGTTTACCCCGAATTGCGCAATGCCGTCGCAATCGCGTTAATCGACAGCTGTATCCCCTCGCCAATGCGCGGATCGCTTTCGCCTGCGCGGTGGCGTTTCATCAGCTCGATTTGCAGGTAATTCAGCGGCTCAATGTACGGCAATCGCAGCCGGATCGAGTTGAACAGCGCCGGATTGCTCTCCAACAAATACGCCTCGTCCCTAATGGAAAGCAGCACATCGTGCGTGCAATCCCACCCTGCTTGCAAGGTGCCGAACAAGCGGTCGCGCAGCGCGGCGTCCTCCACCAATCCGGCGTATTTGCCAGCAATGCCCATGTCGGATTTGGCCAGCACCATTTCCATATTGCCCAGAACGGCCTGAAAAAACGGCCAGCTTTGCGCCATGGCTTTTAAGAGGCCCTGGTCCTTAAATCCGGCCAAGGCCTGCCCCGTTCCATACCATCCGGGCAGCATGACGCGCGCCTGTGCCCAGCTGAACACCCATGGAATCGCGCGCAAATCCTCAATCGCTTGGGACTTGGAACGGCTGGCGGGGCGCGACCCGATTTTCAGCGTCGCAATCTCGCTAATTGGGGTCATCTGCCGGAAGAACGGCACAAAGCCCTCGGTTTCGTACACCAACCCGCGATAGGCGGCAAACGCCGCCGCGCTGATTTCGGCCATCGCGGCGGTAAAGCGGTCATGGTCGGCCACCGCCAATGGCGCGGGACGAAGCGAGGCGAGCAGGGACGCCGCGCTCATCGCCTCCAGATTGGTGACGGCGTTTTCGACAGTGCCGAATTTGGCGGCGATAACCTCGCCCTGTTCAGTAATCCGGATACGCCCCTGCACCACGCCCTCGGGCTGTGCCTGAATCGCTTTAAACGCACTGCCGCCGCCGCGTCCGACGGCGCCGCCGCGTCCGTGGAACAATTGCATCGCGACGCCCGCATCGGCGAACACGGGTTTCAACGCCTGGCTCGCCTGATAGAGTTCCCAGGTGGAGGTGAGATAACCACCGTCCTTGTTGCTGTCCGAATAGCCGATCATCACTTCCTGATGCCCGCGCGTTTTGGCCAGCGCCAGCATCGGAGGCAAAGCGAAAAACCCCGCCATAGTTTCGGGCGCCTGCTGCAAATCCTCGATGGTTTCAAAAAGCGGCACCGACATGATCGCGCAATGCGGCGCGCCGTCCGCGTCGACGGTGAACAGGCCGACTTCTTTAAGGAGGATGTAGACCTCCAGCAGGTCCGACACGCTGGTCGTTTTGGAAATGACATAAGTGGTGATCGCGTCGGGGCCGAACAGGCGATGCGTTTCGGCGGCCTGGCGGACGATGGCGAGCTCCTTCGCCGCTTCTTCGCCGAGCACGGTCGCCACGCCCGTCAAGGGCCGGTTGTGGCTGAGTTCGGAGAGCAGCAACGCAACGCGGTCCTCCTCCGCCATCGCCGCGTAATCGGCGACGCCGCCGTGGGCGAGCAATTCGCCAACGACGCGCTCATGCACGTCGCTGTTTTGCCGCATGTCCAATGTGGCGAGATGGAAGCCGAAGGTCTCGACTGCACGGATCAGGCGGCCAAGCGCGCCGCCGCCC
>JBGSOJ010000275.1:0-2972 GCA_041739175.1 Sphingomonadaceae bacterium | reverse complement strand
TCCACCCACGCGCCGCCCGCGTCGCCATAGACGCCGGTGCTGGAAAGGTATCCCATCCACGACGCGGGTGCGCTGGCCAATTGGCGGCCATAGGCGTCAAGCACGGGGTCGCCGCCTTCGCGCGCTGGCGGGACGGAGGAGAGGATATGGCTTGCCTGCCCAATTGCCATGTTAACCGCCTCAAAATCGGCGAAGTCGAGATTGCCCTTGCTGCCCGTGGCATCGACATGCCAACCCGCGCCGCGCATCGCCTCGGCAAAGCGGGACGCGGTGTAGCCAAGGCCAAAGATAAGCAGGCGTTGCCCTGATAAGGGCGCGGGCGGAATATGGTGAGCTTTGGTCATGCCGCACCGCTAACCGGCCAAAGCCCCTTGCGTCAATCCGCTGCGCGCCGTAACGAACCGCCCCATGCAAAGCTATAGCCCCATTGCGCAAGCCAAGGTCACCGAATATGAGGCGCGGACCGCCGCCAACCCCACCGCTGCATTGTCGTTTCAGGGCGCGCCGGGGGCCAATTCGCACCTCGCCGCGACCGAATTTGACGCCGCCGCTTTTCCGTTGCCGTGCTTTTCTTTTGAGGATGCGATTGAGGCGGTGCAATCGGGGCGAGCGGGACGGGCAATCATACCGATTGAAAACAGCCTACATGGCCGCGTTGCCGATATCCATTTCCTATTGCCCGAATCGGGGCTTTCGATTGTCGATGAGCATTTCCTGCGCGTGCGCCATGCGTTGATGGCCAAAGACGCCGCCGCGCCAGTCACCCGCGCCTATAGCCATGTGCAGGCGCTGGGCCAATGCCGCCATTATCTGAAAGAGCGCGGGATTGCGCCCGTGGCCTATGCCGACACGGCGGCGGCGGCGGCCTATGTTGCGGACCATGGCGCACCGGGCGAGGCGGCGATTGCGCCGAAACTGGCGGCGGAGATTTACGGGCTGAACCTCATTGCCGAGGGGATTGAGGACGCGGACCATAATATGACGCGCTTTGTCGTGCTCGCCCCCGCCGCGAATGACGCCGCAACGCTGGCGGCGCTGACGGCGGCGGGTGAGCGGTTAATGACGACTTTGGTGTTTGAGGTCAAAAACATACCGGCGGCGTTATATAAGGCAATGGGCGGCTTTGCCACCAACGGCGTGAACATGACCAAATTGGAAAGCTACCAAAAGGGCGGCAGCTTTTCCGCGACCGAATTTTATGCCGATATTGACGGCCACCCCGGCGACCCGGCGGTGGACCGCGCGTTGGAGGAACTGGAATTCCATTGCAAGGCATTGCGGCTTTTGGGCACGTATCGGCAGGCCAGGCCGCGGGGGTAACCACCCCATACCCGCTTTTCGATTTCGCTTTGACTCGGGCCGTCAAATTGCATAGCCTTTTGCAACTGACCCGCAACGGGCGGGCAAAAGGAGAGTTCCATGGCAATAGAGACGGCGCCCAAAGTGCAAGTCGACGCGCGTTATGGCTTTGACATAGACCCGCTTGATGTAAGCCAAAAGGAACTCTACGCCGAGGACCGATGGCGCGAACCGTTCGCCCAATTGCGCGCCAACCACCCCGTCTATTTCTGCGAAAACAGCCGCTTTGGCCCCTATTGGTCGGTCAGCACCTATAAGCCGATTGTCCATGTCGAGGCGTTGCCTAAAATCTTCTCGTCAAGTTGGGAACATGGCGGGATTACGATCGTGGGTGAGGGGCAGGTTGACCCCGAACAATTCGCTATCCCGACGCCGATGTTCATTGCGATGGACCCGCCGAAGCACCGCGATCAACGCCGCACGGTGGCTCCGGCGTTTTCGCCCAGCATGATTGAACGCATGACCGGCGATACGGTGAAGCGCACCGGCGAATTGCTCGATACGCTGCCGATTGGGCAGCCGTTCGATTGGGTCGATACCGTGTCGATGGAACTGACCACGCAGATGCTGGCGATCCTGTTCGATTTTCCATGGGAGCAGCGCCGCGATTTGACCCGCTGGTCCGATGCGCTGGGCGATATTGAGGCGTTTGCGACGCAGGAGAGCCGCGCCTTTCGCTATCAAAACATGATGGAAATGGCGATGAGTTTCGGCGCATTGTGGCAGGAAAAGGCGAAAAATCCCGGCGAGCATGACCTGATTTCGATCATGCTGCGCTCCGAAGCGATGGCGCATATGGATCAACAGGAATTTATCGGCAATCTCATCCTGCTGATTGTCGGCGGCAACGACACCACGCGCAATTCCATGAGCGCCTTTGCCTATGGGCTCGACCAATTCCCCGATGAACGCGCGAAGTTGGAGGCGGACCATTCGCCCGAATTGGCGGTCAATGCGATGCACGAACTCATCCGCTGGCAAACGCCGCTTGCGCATATGCGGCGCACCGCGACGGAGGATACCGAATTGGAGGGGCAGCGGATTGCGAAGGGCGATAAGGTTGTGCTTTGGTATCTGTCCGCCAACCGCGACGAAAGCGTGTTTGCCGACCCTGAAAGCATTATCGTTGATCGGGCGAATGCGCGGCGGAATCTGTCGTTCGGCTATGGCATCCACCGCTGCGTCGGGGCGCGGGTGGCGGAGATGCAATTGACCGCGCTGATCAGCGAAATGCAGAAACGGCGGCTGCGCGTGCATGTGGTGGAGCGGCCAGAGTTTGTCCCCGCCGCCTTTGTCCATGGATACAAACGGATGATGGTGGAATTGGAGCGGTATTAGGCGAGGTAGCCTTCTCCCAAATGGGAGAAGGATAGGCAGGCTTAGCTGTGGAACAGCTTAGCCGCACTTGGATTAGGGTTTCTGCCCTTAATTTGGCGCAGTCCCCCCTCACCCAACCCTCTCCCCCATGGGGAGAGGGCTTTGCCCTCACGCAAACAACGCCACGCTCTGCATCCCCGTTGCCACCGGCTGCCCATCGGTGTTCCAAACGCTCATCACCTGGCTGGAGCATCCGGCGCGGGCGTAGTTGCTCTCCGCCCGTAGGAACCACCACC
>JBGSOJ010000272.1:0-23518 GCA_041739175.1 Sphingomonadaceae bacterium | reverse complement strand
GGAGGGGTTGGTGAGCGTGGGGGAGGAGGCGTATGTTACCCCGTTGACGGAAGCGATCGGGGAAATCCTGAACAAGCAACTTTTGACACGTTTAGAAGCCGATCCAGACAATCCCGGCGACGGAGTGTTAACAGATTTTGCTATTCAATTGGGCTTTGTACCAGATGAGAAAATAGCAGGGCGGGTAAACCTTGTAGACCAATACGCTACCTTACATCAATGGTATCAAGGAGTCCCAGTCGCAATCTCGGCACGTCCTATTCCGGAGGCAGAGGAATATTATGAGGCTAGTTGGAAAGACTATGATGCCTGGCCCATTCACTGCTACGGCATGGTCGGTGTGGGGCGGAACCTGTCCCCCGACACGGGCACGGGTGCGGAGCTTTACGTCGTCATCGGCCATGCGCCGCGCCACCTTGACCGCAACATTGCCCTCGTCGGACGGGTGATTGAGGGCATCGAACATCTGTCCAGCCTGCCGCGCGGGACGGGGCCGCTGGGTTTCTATGAAAGCGCGGAAGAGCGCGTGCCGATTGTGTCGGTGCGGATGGGGGATGAGACGCCCGACCTGCCCGCTTATGAATATCTCGACACCAATAAGGACAGCTTCGCCGCTTATGCCAATGCGCGGGCGAACCGGCAGGATGATTTCTTCATCCGGCCCGCGGGCGGCGCGGATATTTGCAATATTCCAGTTCCTGTGCGGCGGAAGCCTGTATGATTGAAAGCGCGGCGGCCCCCTAAAACGCCGCGTTTACGCCCATCACGACGACATCGCTGTTGGCCTCTGTATCCGACCAAGTCGCACCGGCAGACTGGTTGCCGCCCGATACAAAGTTGAATGGGACAAAGCCCTCAACCCGGATATATTCGCCGAACAGATCGACACTCGGCGCCAATTTATATTGTGCACCGCCGGTCCATTGGTCCTGCCGGTGCCATGGCGATCCTGCGGGACCCGAGATATAGCGGCTGAATTCGCCGCTTACGGTCAACCGGTCGCGGAAAATCGGCGGCGTGAACCGCGCACCGGCGGTAAAGGCCGTGACTTTGGAGGCGGGGAACACTTCCAACGCCGCATTGGTTCCCGTGGGCACCTGCGTGCCGGGCCACACGTCCAAAGTCTTGGCAAAATCGCCTATGACCTCCAACCGGCCCCAACGGGCGCGGCCATACGCGGCCCATGCGGCGTTGCGTTTCTGACAGGCACCAAAATGGATGACGGGGTAATCCTGACAATAAGCGGAGCCATGGATGTAGCTGCCGCCGACCATCACCTCCACATCCTCCATCAAAGCGAGCGCGTAGCTGGCGTCGATGGCGAAGTTGTTGAGCTTTGAAGGAATATTGGTGCCGTCCACGGGGACATTTGCGCTACGGAATTGCGCGCCGCCGACGACGGCCATCGCGCGGACATTCAATCCGCCTTTGTCATAACCGACCATGCCGCCATAGGCCAAAGGCGCAAAGGCGTGCCAGCTGGTCGAATTGGTAAACGGGCTGACGGTGTCCATCAGGCCAAAGGGCACGTCCATCTTACCCGCCGCCGCGTAAAAGGGGGTCACGTCTTTATCGCCGAACAGGACAAAGGCCTTGCGCATTTGAATCTGGTTGCGGCTGAGCGCGGTCAGCGTGCCAGCGCCAAAGCTCTGCTCGGGATCGTAGAGCATCTCGGCGTACATTGTCACGCCCTTTGTTGGCCGCGCGGTAATGGCGAGTTGCACGGAGTTGACAATGATTTCCTGCGTCGCCTTCGTCCGCTGATTGTTGCCCGACGGGTGGCGCATAAGATAGCCGAACTTGTTTGCCACATTGCTCCAGTGCGCGTCGGCAATGACGACCGCGCGACCGCTTAGCGTGACCATCGAGTCCAATTCGCCGGTGTCGATGGCATCGAGGATGATCTCGCTACGCTGGCTGACGCCGCGCCGATGATCGAGAATTTCGTAGCCATATTCTGGACTAATACCGACCGCATTGCGTGGCGCGGGGGCTTCTGCGTCAGCGGGGGGCGACGCAGGGGCAGGCGCGGCGGCGGCGTAAACAGGCTGCGCATAGACCGGCTGAGCATAGACAGGTTGCGCGTACACGGGTTGTGCATAGACTGGCTTTACCGGAACAGGTTGCCCCTGCGCTTGCCCCTGCGTTAGCGCATTCAATTGCGCCTGCATCCGTGCGTTTTCCGCCTCAAGCCGCGCCAAGCGTTCGGCATCCGATGGTTCCGCCGATGCCACCGCTGTCGCATTCGGATCGCCATAAGCAACGCCCTTGCTGTACACCTGCGCCGCTGCGGGGGCCGCCAAAAGCCACGCCACGGTCGCCGGGATACAAACGCGGGTCATCATATAGGGGGTAAAACGCATATCGCCTCCGAAAATCAATTCGGAGGCGATAGCATTTGTGCGGTATAAAAACGGTTAAGGCGAACCGCTTTTGACATTGATGTAAGTCCGGCCCGCCCGCAAAAATCCTGCGTGCAGGCGGTTAATTGTTAGGCCGAAACCCTTTTCCGGCTCAATTTCTTGCGCTCATTTGGATCAAGATAGCGTTTGCGCAGGCGGATGTTTTTGGGCGTGACCTCCACCATTTCGTCGTCATCGACATAGGCGATCGCTTGCTCCAACGTCATTTTCCACGGCGGGGTCAGGCGGATGGCGTCATCCTTACCGGTCGAGCGGAAGTTGGTCAGCTGCTTCGATTTCATCGGGTTGACTTCCAAATCATCGGGCTTTGCGTTTTCGCCGATAATCATGCCCTCATAGAGTGCCTCACCGGGCGAAACCATCAAAATGCCACGCTCTTCCAAGGGTCCAAGCGCGTAAGCAACCGCTTCGCCGTTGCCGTTCGAGATTAAAACGCCATTCTTGCGGCCCTCAATCACGCCCTTGTGCGGGCCGTATTTTTCAAACAGGCGGTTCATAATGCCGGTGCCGCGCGTGTCGGACAGGAATTCACCGTGGTAACCAATCAGGCCGCGCGATGGCGCGCTGAAGGTAATCCGCGTCTTGCCGCCGCCCGATGGGCGCATGTCGGTCATTTCGCCCTTACGGTTGGCCATTTTCTCGACAACCGTGCCGCTGTATTCATCGTCCACGTCGATAACGACGGTTTCGTAAGGCTCAGTCGGCTTACCGTTTTCATCCTCACGGAACAGCACGCGGGGGCGCGAAATGCCGAGTTCAAAGCCTTCGCGGCGCATGGTTTCGATCAGCACGCCCAATTGCAATTCGCCGCGCCCGGCGACTTCAAAGCTGTCCTTGTCCTCGGATTCGGTAATCCGTACGGCAACGTTGCTTTCGGCTTCACGCATCAGGCGGTCGCGGATCATGCGGCTTGTCACTTTCGTGCCCTCACGGCCAGCCATCGGGGAGTCGTTCACGCTGAAACGCATCGACAGCGTCGGCGGATCAATCGGTTGCGCCTGCAACGGCTCGGTGACCGAAGGCTCAGCAATCGTATCGGCCACGGTCGCGGTGGTCAGACCGGCGAGCGAGATGATATCGCCTGCCTTCGCTTCTTCAACCGGAACCCGCTCCAACCCGCGGAACGACATGATTTTCGATGCGCGGCCCGTTTCGACAATCTTGCCATCGGGGTTCAGTGCGTGGATTTGCTGGTTCACTTTCACGCGGCCGGACAACACCAGGCCCGTCAGAATACGGCCCAAAAAGTTATCGCGGTCCAGAAGCGTAACAAGCATTTTGAACTCGCCATCTTCGTCCGCTTTGGGCTGGGGCACATGATCGACGATGGTTTGAAAGAGCGGCGTCAATGTGCCCTCACGCGCCAAGGGATCGGTCGAGGCATAGCCATTGCGGCCCGATGCGAACAGGACGGGGAAATCGAGTTGCTCTTCGCTGGCGTCGAGGCTTACGAACAAATCGAAAACTTCGTCGAGCACTTCCTGCGTGCGTTCATCGGCGCGGTCGATCTTGTTAACGACGACGATCGGGCGGAGGCCCAAAGCCAGCGCTTTTCCAGTTACGAACTTGGTTTGCGGCATCGCGCCTTCGGACGAATCGACCAGCAGGATAACGCCATCGACCATCGAAAGGATACGCTCCACCTCGCCGCCGAAATCGGCGTGTCCGGGGGTATCGACGATGTTAATCCGCGTTGTGTCATCGCCGTGCGCCCATTCCACGCTGGTGCATTTGGCAAGGATGGTGATGCCGCGTTCTTTTTCCAGATCGTTGGAGTCCATCGCGCGCTCTTCGACGCGTTGGTTATCGCGGAAAGTGCCGGATTGGCGGAACAGTTGGTCAACCAATGTGGTTTTGCCATGGTCAACGTGCGCGATAATCGCGATATTACGGAGCGACATAAAAGGGGCCTTTTGGGAGTGTTACAGGTGCAGGCATCGCACAAGGTACGCCGCCCATTCGCCGCGCCCTTAGCCGATTTTGGGGTGCGGTGCAACACGAAAGCCCCAGTGGCCCAAACCGCGCCCTTGCTTAGTCATACGCGGCACATGGCGAACTCGTAGCTTTGTAATCCGCGCCCCATCGGCGGTATCCGCCGGTGTCGATATGGAACCGCGTGCCCTTATAAATGCCCAGCCCCATGTTGTACTTTGCGCCGTGGTCGCGGTGGAAAGTGCAAAGGCGCACGATCAATTCCTCCCGCGTGATGGCTGATAATGGGGTCAGGTCCAATGCCTGGTACAGCATATGCTTCGACGCTTTTGCGCCGCCGACGCATTCGTTGATTTTGGGGCTGCGCCAACCGCTGTCAACGCGTACGGGGCCGACGAGGGGTATGATTTCGGTCTCCAGCAGGCGAAGCGTGGGCGCGATTGCGGGCCAATATTCCTGCGGCGGCACGGCGTACGCCTGCCCCTTGCACCGCCGCCAATCGGTGGCCGAGCGGGTTAGCCCTTCCATTGGCACGACATTGGACAGGCCTTGCGCGCTCAGCCATCCCTCATAGCGTGCCAGAGGCCGGGCCTCTTTCCGCGCGAATTCGGCGTAATCGCTGTATTTTATGCGGTAACAAGCGGTGACTGCGACTACGACCAGCACCGACGCTATCAAGGCCCGTTGTATTCTCACTGTTGCGCCAGCACCTGATGCAACAGTCCTTCCATCGCCGTCGCTGCGCGCGCGGATGCGGCCAAAAGGTTGGCGTGAAAATCGCCCGCGCCGTCGCCGTCGGCCTCATCCGTGGTCGCCTTGATTGCTGCCCATGGCAGGTTCAGTCGCGCCGCGACGTGCGCCACCGCCGCAACCTCCATATCAACCAACTCGGCCTTTAGACCATCGGCCAACCCGCGCGCATGGTTGCCGCATTCGACAAAGCAATCGCCACTTATCATCCGCGCATGGGGAAGGCCGGAACCCGGGTCGGCCATTGCGGCAAAGGGGGTAAGCGTCGGCGGGCCAAAAGGCCAATCGCCCGCGCCATAATGCGCAAAACCATCGGTCCGCCGCGCGCCATAGTCATGCTGCACCGCGTCCGCGACATAAAAACAATCGCCCACCGCCGGCCCGATCTTGCCGCAGGTGCCCGTGATGACCAGCATCTGAGCAGCATAATGTTGTGTCAGGGTCGCGGCGGCCATGGCGGCGTTGACTTTGCCAAGGCCGGTGACCGCGATGATGACATTGGCATGGGGCAGGGTAACGCGGCGCACAGTCCATGCCGACGCCTGCTCCTCCACCCCTTGGCCTGCGAACAGGGCGTCGGCTTCTTCGGGCATGGCGGCGAGGGCAATGATATTGCGCATCGGTCAGTCGCCGTCGAAGGCCATCAGGCTGACGGGTTCAATCCCCGCCTTGCGCAACCGCTCCGCCCCGCCAAGGTCGGGCAGGTCGACGATAAATAAGGCGTGGGTCACAATCGCCCCCTGGCTGCGCATCAGTTCCACCGATGCCAAGGCCGTGCCGCCGGTGGCGATCAAGTCATCGACCAGCACCACCGATTGACCCGCCTTCACTGCGCCGCGATGCATTTCCAAACGGTCCTCGCCATATTCGAGCGCGTAATTCAGACCAACAACCTCGCCCGGCAACTTGCCCGATTTGCGCAGCATCAGCGTGCCGAGCGTCAAGGCATAGCCCATCGCGGCGGCAACAATAAACCCGCGCGCTTCCACACCTGCGATGAGCGCGGTATCCGACGGGACATGCTTGGTCATCCGGTTTATGGCGTTTCGAAAGCCGGTGCCATCGGTGAGCAGGGTGGACACATCGCGAAACTGCACGCCCGGAATGGGAAAATCGGGGATCGTGCGGATGAGCGCCTTTAGGTCGTCGTTGTCAGTCATGGGAGAATAGGCCTTCGTTTGAGACCCCCGCGTTCAAGCGCAGAGCAGCGGCGGCGTCAAGGGGGGGATTGCGGGTGAATGCAAGCCAGCCGCCGCCTGCTATCAGATTCTCAATATCAGGGGTTTGGATTAAGCAAGACAAAAAGGGGCGATGCCATCGATGGCACCGCCCAATGCTGCCGATCAAAACAAGCAAACAATTGATCCGCTTTTTACGGTGTCACTCTGCTTCATCCATCGGCACAGCCACCGGTTTATCGGGCCGGTCGAGCCGCTTTTTGCTCGACGGGACGCAGAACATTTGCCGCCCGGCAAGGTCCAAAGTGGCGGGGGCCATTTGGTTGTTGATTTTGACTTTGCGCTTAATCTGACGGTCGGATTGTTTCACAGGTTGATAGCAGACAAGATGGATGTCCGGCTCCTTAATGTCATAGCCGACACGATTGTGGACTTTCGTTGAGGGATTGCACAACAGCACGGGTTTCCCCAAGACAATCTGGGCGCGGCCGAACTGGTCTTGGATTGTCAATTCCTCTGGCTTTAACGTTGGCCCTTGGACCACGCGGTAGCATTGCCAATGGTTGCCGGGCATCGGAACGGCGACTTCGGGCGGCGGCGTGCGTTCACCTGTGAACGCGACTTCGCGGATTTCGACGCGGCGGGCGAAGGTTCCCGGCCTTGATCCTGCCGGTGGGATATTGAATACGCCGAGCACGATCATCTCGACGCGTGTCACGCCCGATACCATGGGGAATGAGAAATCCTGCTGCGCGACCGTGCCAGCAACGGTATTGAACACCGCCGATGTCGCAATCAGCCCACTGGCGTCGTAGAAGCGCAACTGAAAGCTGCTGACGCTTTCCTTGCGGACGTTAATATCGTTCCACAAATGAAATTGCGTTATGTCATAGGGCTGGTTCAGCGTGAACGAAATCACGTTTGCCGATGACGGCACAGGCACAGGATTTTGCGTCGCGGGTACAGCGGTGTAGTCCGCGCCTTGAAAGCCATTGTGCGGCCCATTGGTGAAAATGCCATCGGCAATTTGCGACAGCGGATACGGGTCGGTGCCGTCCGGAATCGTGGAGGTAACCGGCCCGATTTGCGACGGTCCGGTGATGTTCTGCGCCATTGCTGGTGCAGAAACCACGGACAGGCAGCAGGCCAGCAAAGCGGCGCGTTTTAGCGTAAAATGAGACATGATCAAATCCTTCGAGACGTGAGAATTGTGTAAGGCGTCATGCCTCACCGGCTATGGTCGTTGCGGCGCGGGAAAAGGTTCAAATTTCGGTAAAATAAATGCGCGTTGCCGTGCGGAGGTGGCGCGTGGGCGACGAAAAATTTTCGTTCAAAAACAAGGGTCATGAGTCAAAACGATATGGAAAATATCGAAAAACAATAAAATATATTGACCCGAATCAATATGAATTATATTGAATAACAATAACGCAAACATTGAAGGACGATATGATGACGAACGATTTCTTTATGGGTTTGGCCTTTGCCGCAATGGTATCGGCGCAATGGATTTTCATCAGCCTGGCGGGCGCAACGCCCGTCATGGCGTAACATGGGGAGGGTGATATGAGCGGTACGGTTGAAAAAGGCGTGATGTGGATTACGCAGCTTTTGTTGAAATTGGCGACGTGGTTTTGCAATTTCCTGATTGTCGTTCTTGCCTTAGTGGCGCCGGCGATACTGCTGGCGTTGATCCCCGGCTTTATTGAGGATTTGCCGAGGGAAGCGAATACCCCCTATCTGATTATGCTGGGCTTTGCCGGGGTGATGATGACGATGTGTCTGGTGGTGCTGTTCCGCATGTTCATCATGAACCTGCGCGCCATTGTCGACACCGTGGATGAGGGCAGCCCATTTGTGATGGAGAATGCCTATCGCCTGCGCCGTATGGGCTGGATTTCGATTTTCGCTTACCCGCTATTGGCTGTGTTAGCTAGCATTGGTTGGGGATTTAGCACCCTGTATAAAGACGAATTCGATTTTGAATTGTCCGCCGATTTCACCGGTATCATCACAATCCTTCTGCTCTTCATCTTGGCCCGTGTGTTTGAACAAGGCGTGACGATGCGCGAAGAGTTGGAGGGCACGGTGTGATGGCAATCCGCATAGAACTCGATGAGATACTATACCAACGCCGCATGACTTTGACAGAGTTGGCCGAGCGGGTGGGGATTACGATGGCGAACCTCTCCATCCTGAAAACCGGCAAAGCGAAGGCGATACGGTTTAGCACTTTGGACGCCATCTGCGCCGCGCTGGATTGCCAACCGGGCGACCTGATCCGGCATGAGGCGGGTGTGGAGGAGGAGGACGGATAACAGCCGTTATCGCAAACCCATGGCCTTGCGCGTCAGAATGAAAAACCGGGCGATTTTCTGGTTGCAGATATCGCCTGGTTGTTTTACTTTCGTTAAAGTATTTGGCGTTTTGTCTTATGTAACAATTTTTAATTGTGCACTCACTATGGCAAACCTGTCTAAAGGTTCGATTGTTACTTGCATGAAAAGGACGATGAAATGCCGAAAAATTGGTTACTTCTGATCGCTGCTCCATTGGCGTTGGCGTCCTGCGCTAACCCTCAGGAAAGCGTCGTGGAGGAGTTTTTCACTGCCGTGGAAGACGCGGATTATAATCGCGCCATCGATAATTTGTCGCCCGATTTTGTGAACATGATCGGCCGTGAAAAATTGCAAACACTGCTTGCCCGGCAAAATCAAGGGATTGCGCAATGCGGCGGGATTGATGCGATTAAGACCGATGTGAAGGGCGATGAATTCGTACAGACCGGAACCGTTAGCATCTCTTTCAAAGGGG
This sequence comes from Sphingomonadaceae bacterium, assembly GCA_041739175.1. Lineage (GTDB taxonomy): Bacteria > Pseudomonadota > Alphaproteobacteria > Sphingomonadales > Sphingomonadaceae > JBGSSR01. Next base: position 14,421 of record JBGSOJ010000272.1, on the reverse strand, counting down.
CCTGCCCGGCGAGAGTGGAGACGGTCAAGCTGGTCAAAGTCCAAAACGAATGGAAGATTGGTGCTGACAAATAAGGCGGCCCTTGTCGGCTGCCTCTTTATCCTAATATCCCTTACACAAACGCATGTGCCCACCACCGTTGGCGCGATTGAGGCGCCAAAGCCGCCTATGCGGGCATTGAAAGCAACGCAGCTTTTGGACGGTGACATCGTTCTTATACGTGGACGCGGGCTGATGTCGGCGACGGTCCTGACGGCTGATCGCGAGGGGCGCTATTCTCATGTCGGCCTCTATTTTCGTTTGGACGGGCGCGATATGGTCATACACGCCGTTCCCGACGAAAACGCACGGCAAGGGGGCGTTCGATTGGAACCATTGGATGCATTCTTGGCGGCGGACCAGGCGGCTGACTTCGCCATTTATCGTGCTACGGCGGCAACCGCCACACAGAGGAAAATGGTAAAGGCATGGGCTTTCGCGACGTTGGGCAGGCCCTTCGATTTCGCCTTGCGCTATTCCGACGACGCGGCGCTGTATTGTTCCGAACTGGTCGTAAAATCTTATGATGCTGCCGATATTCGCTTGCGACCCGACCTACGCACGGTGCGCACGCTTCTGATGGAGGAACCCGCGATTGTTCCCGATGGGCTAACAGAATCGCCCGCATTAACGCATGTGATGTAAAGTCGGCTTTAGGGTTGGTCTGAATTTTGGGGTATTGCAACACCACGAAGTTTTTGGCGTCGCGATCAACATCGCGCTGACGCGCCAACCGGACGACCACAATGAGAAAGGCGACCCGCAAAACGAGCCGCCCCTCTTGCCATTACGATTACCGCGCGGGGATTAATCCCACAAATTCGCCGGTTGGCCGTTAATCGCGGTCCAAAAGCGGAAGGATTTCGCTTGGCTGGCATTGAGAAGCAGGTTCGGCACTTTCGAATTGGCATGAACTTCACCGCCCATCGACCATCCACCGACGCCGTTGTCATGGTGTTCGGCCATGCGCGCATTGGCGTCATTCAGCCCTTTGGTCTTGTGCTTGCAAATCCCATCGCCGACCGCGCGGCTGGTGATCGTGGAGCCGAGCACCGGGATCGACAGGCCGATTTTGCCGCCGGACCAGCCATAATAAAACTGCCAATTGGGACTGGCGGAGTTGGAATAGTTGCCGCCGCTAAACAAGCCCGCGTATCCCGTGGGTTCCGGTATTGAGCCGGGAACGAAGCACAAAATGCGCAATTTTTCTGTTTCGGCGGTATCGCCCTGATACGAATCGCATGACCCCTTACAACCCACGACGGTGGCTTTTGGATTGGAGGCCTTAACCTGCGCCCATGCGGTAACCTGCGCCGGGGTTGCGCCGTTAGACGCCTTAAAGCCATGGGTTCCCCATGTCATGGCATTGGGGTTTGTCCCATTGGCAGCGATTGCCGCAGTGGTCGCACCCGCCAGTGCACCAAGCGAGAGGGCCGCGATCATGACCCCTTTTGTGACTTTATTGAACATTGCATTTCTCCCGAATAAACCAATCGACAGCGATGCAGCGGTATGCAGCAAGCCAAACTGTCATGGCTTAGTCGTGGCGGGCGGTCGGTTGGTTCACTGGCGAGGAATTATTTTTGCATACTTCTGAAACAACGCAGTTTTTTGACGACGGTGCGCGTCGCCCGTCACGAGATGCATGGGTTCGCAATGCAGATTAGCGGCCAGCGGACGTCGCTATCGTGACTATGGGGTGACGACCGCCAAGGCTTTGGCCTAGATTGATTTAAACAGCAGCGCCTTGGGCGCCGCGATGAGGGTGGTTTTTGAGGCGCATATTTGATAAATGATTAAGACAGAAATATCGCAACAGCTGCATTCGCATATTCAGCCTGCGGCTCGGCCTTCTGATGGATAATATATGCTTCGTTTGCTTTTGCTATTTGCGTGTATCGCAGCGTTCAGCGTCCTTACGCCAGATAGTGCATTGGCCTGCGACGGTGTTGCCGAACCGGACCAAGTGGCGGAGCGGATGACTGATCTTCCGATAGAAATTCAGGACAGCCTCGCTGAAATCACCAAGGGACAGATTGCCGAGCAGGGAACGCCGCTTTTGCAGACCGACGCGCCGGGCGCGGATGATGAAGGGAAAGCACAGGTCCGGTTTGCGCGCGGGTTTCGCAATGGGGACCTGTGGATTGTATTTTTGGAGGTGTCATTGATGCGCGACCCACGGTCGCTGGGCTTTGTTCGCGGTACGGGTGGTAAGTTTGCGCTTTCCGCGGGGTATTTCCTTTTTGGCGATCAATGTGCCGTCCGGCGTGCGATTCAGGACGGCGTGCGGAATTCGAACTGAATTGTGTCAGCGCTTATACTCCCAACTCCGCCGTCAACCCTGCCCCATTACCCACAATATAAACCCAAACTCCTCCGCCGTTTCTTTCAGGCTTTCCCAGCGGCCTGATTTCCCGCCGTGGCCTCCGCCCATGTTGGCTTTTAGAAGAAGGAGCGCGTTGTCTGTCTTTACCTCGCGCAATTTCGCCACCCATTTGGCGGGCTCCCAATAGGTAACGCGCGGGTCATTCAATCCCGCCGTGACCATCATCGGCGGGTACGCCTGCGCGCGGACTTGGGTGTAGGGGCAATAGGAGCGGATGAGTTCAAACGCCGCTTTGTCGGCAAGTGGGTTCCCCCATTCGGGCCACTCGCCCGGTGTCAGGGGCAACGTCTCATCGAGCATCGTGGTGAGCACATCGACAAACGGCACATGCGCGACGACGGCGCCCCATAGATCGGGGTTGCTGTTCACCACCGCGCCCATCAGCTCGCCGCCTGCGCTGCCGCCCGCGATGGCGATGCGGCCCCGGTTCACAAAGCCACGCTCGACAAGGCCTTCGGCGACATCGACGAAATCGTTGAAGGTATTGGTCCGCATTTCCAATTTGCCGTCCAGATACCATTTGCGCCCCATGTCATCGCCGCCGCGAATGTGCGCAATGGCAAAGGCATAGCCGCGATCGACAAGGCTGAACCGCGTGGTTGAAAAACTGGGCGCAATCGAGACGCCATACGCACCATAGCCATATTGGAACAACGGTGCATCCCCGCCCTCACGCGGGCCTTTGCGGTCCTTTCGGTACAGGATCGACACCGGTACCATCGCCCCATCGCGCGCGGGGAGCAGCAGGCGTTCGGTGGTATAAAGGCTGGCGTCATATCCCGACGGCACTTCCTGCACTTTCAATGTTTCCATTGTCCGGGCGGCGATGTCGTAATCCAGCACGGTGTGCGGCGTAACCATCGAGGTATAATCTAGGCGCAATTTGGCCTGATCATATTCGGGATTGCTGCCAAGCGAGGCATCGTAGCTTGCCTCCGGAAATGGGATGCGTTCCACTCGCGCGGGGTCGTCGTAATAGCGGATCTCAATCTGATCGAGCCCATCCTCGCGCAGTTCAAGGACATAAAATTGCTTAAACGCGGTAAGGCCGGTGAGGTACACCGCGTCGCTGCCGGGGATCAGCGTTTGCCAATTGGTCAGATTGGTCAGGGGCGCGCTGGCCAGCCGGAAATTGATGTGCGTGTCATTGGTCAGGATATAGAGCGTGCCGTCATGCTCCTCAACGCTATACTCCCGCCCTCTTTTGCGCGGCGCGACAAGGATCGGCGGCGCGGTGGGATTATCGGCGGGGATCAGGCGAATTTCGCTGGTCTCATGATCGCCGGTGGAGATGACCAGATACGCCTCTGACGAGGTTTCGCCGACATCGGCGCGAAATCCACTGTCCGGCTCGCGGTAAATTTCCTCGTCGGTCGCGGGGTCGGTGCCCAATCGGTGGAGCAGGACGACCTCGGTGCGCCATTGTTCATTGGCGGGGCAATAAAGGAAGCTGGCGTTGTCCGCCGCCCAGACGGCATCGGTCAGCGTGCCCTCAATAACATCGGGCAACAACGCGCCGGTGGTCAAATCCTTGACCCGCATAGTATAGCGTTCGGACCCATCATCGTCATAACTATACGCGAGCAATCTGTGGTCGCGGCTAACCGAAAACGCATTCAGGCTGAAATAGTCCAACCCTTTGGCAAGCTGTGTTTCATCGAGGATGAGTTCATCGTCTTGGGAATTTGGGCCGCCCGCAACAGGCCGCCGCCAGTATTTGCGGTATTCGTCGCCCTCATCGAACGACGACCAATAGAGATACGGCCCGCTGCGTTGCGGCACAGAGGCGTCCGCCTCCTTAATCCGCACGCGCATTTCGGTGTAGAGGCCATCGATGAGTGGTTTCTGCGCCGCCATATGTTGCTCAAACCAAGCGTTCTCGGCGTTCAAATGCGCCAATATGTCGGCGTCATCGACAATCGGATAGCCGGAATCGCGCAGCCAGTGATAGGGGTCCTCAACCGTAGTGCCATGGTGGGTGAACTGATGCGGACGCTTTTCCGCGCGGGGTGGGCATGTCATGTTTGTCATGGTCGCAGATGTAAGCACGGCAAGGCGGCTTGTCACGCCCCGTTGGCACGCCTAAACTCTATTCCATGACCATCCCCAAAACCTACCTTTCCGCTGACCAATTGCTGTGCGACAGTTTTCGGTTGGCGGAGCAGGTGTATGCCAGCGGCTTTCGCCCCACGCACATCGTCGGCATCTGGCGCGGCGGTGCGCCGGTGGGGATTGCGGTGCAGGAGTGGTTGGAATATCGGGGCGTGGAAAGCGACCATATCGCCATCCGCACGGCGAGCTATACCGGCATCGATCAACAAAGCCGGGAGGTGCGGGTCTATGCGTTGGGCTATCTCATCGACACGCTGAACCCTGACGATCATTTGCTGGTGATTGACGATGTGTTCGACAGCGGGCGCTCGATTGAGGCGTTTCTGGCGGAGCTCGCTGCGCGGTGCCGCCATAATATGCCGCGCACCGTGAAAATCGCGACGGTCTATTATAAGCCTGCGCGCAATCAAACCGCACTTGCGGCCGATTATTATGTCCACGAAACCGATGCATGGTTGGTCTTTCCGCATGAAATTTGCGGATTGAGCGAGGCGGAAATTGCCGCGCATAAGCCAGAGGTGGCGGCGGTATTGAACCAAAGCGGCGAACCCCCGCTTGCCTAAAACGCGCGCGCGGCGCATGGGGCGGCTTTGATTTATTGAGGGATAGGCACATGACGAACGACGATGAAGACTATGTCTATGACGAGGCCACCGGCGAATGGGTCGCGGCGAGCGAGCTTGCCGCGCGGCCCGATCCCGACGCGGTCGAAGTGCGCGATTCGGTGGGCAATATCTTGGCCGATGGCGACGCCGTGACTCTGATCAAAGACCTGACCGTGAAGGGCGCGGGGCAGACATTGAAACGCGGCACGTTGATCAAATCGATCCGCCTGACTGGCGACGCGCAGGAAATAGACTGCCGTTTTGATGGTATCAAGGGATTGGTGCTGCGCGCCGAGTTTGTGCGGAAACGCTAATTGCCTGTGCTCTTTTACGATCCGGCGTTCGTCATCGCGGCGGTGATTGCCGTTGTGCTCGTCGGGCTGGCGAAGGGCGGATTTTCGGGCTTGGGCGCGCTGGCGACGCCGATCATGGCGCTGACTATTTCGCCAGTGCTGGCCGCCGCGATTTTGTTACCCATCCTGATCGCACAGGATGTCGTCAGCGTCTGGGCATTCCGCAAAGATTGGGATAAGGCCATCGTCGCATGGATGTTGCCCGGCGCTTTGGTCGGCATCGCGTTGGCGTACGGCCTTGCGGCATCGCTCAGCGTGTCGGCGATTATGGCGGTGTTGGGCGTGATAACGCTGTCTTTCGGCGCATACCGGCTCTGGCTGGAACGCGGCGGGCGGATTGTCGCGGCGAGCAATTCGCCCGGCTGGGTTGGTACGTTGTTCGGCGTCGCCACGGGCTTCACTAGCCAGATTGCGCACGCGGGCGGGCCGCCGTTTCAAATGTGGGTAACGCCCAAGAAGCTGCCGCATGTCCGCTTTGCCGGGACCAGCAGCGTGTTTTTCGCCATCATCAATTTGGCCAAAGTGCCCGCGTTTGTGGCGCTGGGCGAATTTGACCGGGAGGGCTTGACCACCGCGCTGATCCTTATGCCGCTTGCCATCGTCAGCACGTTGGCGGGCGTTTGGCTTGTCAAACGGCTGCGGCCTGAGCGGTTTTATACGCTGATTTATATTTTGATGATTGCGCTTGGCGTGCGCCTTGTATGGGCGGCGTTTTGATATTAAGCCGCTGCGCGAGGGAGACACGCGCATGGCTTTTACGCTTGAGGGATTCGATCTGGGCAATTTTGTCGACGCTACATTGGCAGAGGATTTGGGCCCGACGCGCCGTGATGTGACCAGCGAGGCGGTGATTCCCGCTGACGCCGAATTTACCGGCGTGATGGATGCGCGCAACGACTGCGTCGTCGTTGGGCTGCCAATAGCGGCGGCATTTTTCCGCGCTTTGGACCCCGCAGTGGAAATCGAAATCTTGGCCGAAGAAGGCGAGGCTGTGCGCGGCGGCACCGACATTATGCGCCTGCGCGGACTGGGCCGTGCCATGCTCACCGCCGAACGCAGCGCGCTCAACACCGTGCAACATTTGTCCGGCATCGCCAGCATGACGCGCGACTATGTGGAGGAAATCGCTGGCACTGGCTGCACTTTGCTGGACACCCGAAAAACCATTCCGGGCCTTCGCGTGTTGGAGAAATACGCCACGCGGATGGGCGGCGCGCAAAACCACCGCATGGGGCTATGGGATGCCGCGATGATAAAGGACAACCATGTCGCGGTCGCTGGCGGCGTGGAGGCGGCGGTTGCGTCCGCCGTGGCGGCGGGCATTGATCGCATCATCCTTGAGGTGGATACGCTGACGCAGATTGAACCGGGCATTGCCGCCGGGGCCACGCATCTGCTGCTCGATAATATGGGTGTCGCCAGCCTGAGCGAGGCCGTTGATATCGTCGCGGGCCGCGTGCCAACCGAGGCGTCGGGAGGCATCACGCTCGACACGATCCGCGCAAAGGCAAGCACCGGCGTAACCTATATCTCCGTTGGCCGATTGACGCAAAGCGCGCCGGCGGCGGACATCGGGCTGGATTTTCAATTGCATTGATCGACCCAATTTTGGTGCGCCCGACAAGGCGCGGAAACGTTTACTTTTGAGGAAGACCGAATGCCCAAACTTATCCTAATCCGTCACGGCCAATCGCAATGGAATTTGGAAAACCGTTTTACCGGTTGGTGGGACGTCGATGTGACCGAATTGGGCGTCGAGGAAGCCCGCGCCGCTGGCCGGTTGATGAAGGACAAGGGGATTGCCCCCGCCATTTGCTTCACGAGCCTACAAAGCCGCGCGATCAAAACGCTTAATATGGCGCTTGAAGAAATGGGGATGCTGTGGCTGCCGGTGGAGAAGGACTACCGCCTCAATGAGCGCCATTATGGCGGGCTGACTGGCCTTAACAAGGCCGAAACTGTCGCGAAACATGGCGAGGATCAAGTCAAAATCTGGCGGCGTAGCTTCGATACCCCGCCGCCGCCCATGGAGTCGGGCAGCGAGTTCGATCTCGCTGCTGATCCGCGTTACGCCGGTATCGATGTGCCCGTGACCGAAAGTTTAAAGGATACCATCGCACGCGTTTTGCCATATTGGGACGCGCGGATTGTGCCAGAGTTGGCGGCGGGCAAAACGGTTTTGATTTCTGCACATGGCAACAGCCTGCGCGCGCTGGTGAAGCATTTGTCGGGTATCTCCGACGCCGATATCACGGGTCTAGAAATTCCGACTGGGCAACCCATTGTCTATGATCTCGACGACGCGTTGAACGCGGGTGAGCGGTATTATTTGCGCGATCATTGACTCCGCGTCGATGGAATAAGTGGCAATCTATGGTGGCGGGCGTGTGACCGAGGCGCGCTTGTCAGCCCGCCGGATCATGAAGCGGCGGGCGCAATTTGCATTTCACGCGGTCAAGGGCATCCTCCACCGTTTCATCGCGGCGCAGGAAACTGGCGCTTAAATGCACCGGTGCCGGTTTAATATGGCCGGGATAGACGCTGTTAAGTTCATTTGCCATGTCGTCCAAATCGCGAATGGACTGGAGCAATTGCGCGCCCGACAGATTAATACGCAAAATGCCGAAGCAGTTGTCCTCAATGCGCGCGAACATATCGCCTGGTTTGGGCAATATGCGGCCAATGCATAAGGCGATGGCATCGGCGGCGCGCACAGGATCGGCGCGACTGGCCTGTGGCAATGGCAGATTCTCAATCGGCCAATAATACAACGCATGACCGCATTGCTCCCCATGCGGGATGGTCATTGCGGTTTGAATCGCACCATGCAGCATCGGAAAATCTTGAATATGGCGGCGGTGTTCGGGCCAAAATTGCCAGGGACGGCTGGTACGCGTTCCGGTGGAAGCTGTGTTTTCCATATACATCCGTCAAACTCCAGCCGCTTTTGGCGGCGCACAAAGGAAACTCTTTAGCCCGGTAAGCCCTTATAATTAGGCCATAGACAACGTTCTAATCCGATATCCTTGATCAAAAGTTGATTAATTCGGCCATCGTCAAATATTTGCAAAATAATTGCCATTGTTGGACACAGCTTCTAACAGGTGCGCCTGATGAGACGCGCTTTGGATGGCGAAAGGGGCGGGATGGGCACGGACAATATAGGCGCAAAAGTCGCAATCGTGATGGGCAGCCAATCGGACTGGTCCACCATGAAAGAGGCCGCCGATGTGCTGACCGCTTTGGGCGTGGGCAGCGACGCACGCATTGTGTCGGCGCATCGGACGCCCGATCGGCTCGTCGAATTTGCCAAGGGCGCGGCTGGCGCGGGAGTCCATGTGATTATCGCGGGCGCAGGCGGCGCAGCGCATTTGCCCGGCATGGTGGCCAGCATGACGCATCTGCCCGTATTGGGCGTTCCGGTGCAATCCAAGGCCTTGAGCGGGCTGGATAGCCTGCTCTCCATTGTGCAGATGCCCGGCGGGATTCCGGTCGGCACGCTGGCTATTGGTAGCGCGGGGGCAAAGAATGCGGGGCTGCTCGCGGCGTCTATTCTCGCGCTGAATGACGCTGCGTTGGCGGACAGGTTGCAGGCGTGGCGCGCCGCGCAAAGCGAGGGCATTGCGGAGCGACCCCAATGAGCGTGCCCTTGTGAGCGTCAATCAACAGGCGAAAACCATCGGCATTTTGGGCGGTGGGCAGCTTGGCCGGATGCTTAGCATATCGGCGGCGCAACTGGGCATCCGGTGCCATATCCTTGCCCCCGATTCGGAAAGCGTCGCGGGGGATTGCGCGGCGACCCTGACGCGGCAGAATTATGGCGAATCCCCGCCACAGGATTTCGCGCGCAGCATTGATGTGCTGACCTATGAATTTGAGAATGTGCCGGCTTCGGCATTCGCGGGCTACCCCGACGATGTCCGCATCTACCCCCCCGTCCGCGCGCTCGATATTGCGCAAAGCCGGGTGGCGGAGAAGCGGTTTGTCACCGATTTGGGCGGTGTGACCGCGCCGTTTGCTTATGCCGAAAACGCGGCGGAACTCGCCGCCGCCATTGCGGAAATCGGTGCGGCGTCGATCCTGAAAACCAACCGGATGGGCTATGATGGTAAGGGCCAACGCCGCCTGTCGGGCGGGGAGGACGCCACCGCATTGTGGGCCGACATGGGCGGCGTGCCGCTTCTTTTGGAAGGCTTCGTGGATTTCGCCGCCGAGTTTTCCGTCATCATGGCGCGGGGCCGCGATGGCAGCCATGTGTTTTATGATAGCGCGGAAAACACGCATAAGGACGGTATTCTCGACCGGTGCGTGGTCCCTGCCAGCGCGCTGGTGCTGGCTCAGGTGGAGGCGGCGCGCGCATTGACGCTGAAAATCGCCGATGCATTGGACTATGTCGGCGTGTTGTCGGTTGAATTCTTCGCCGCGCCCGCGGGCCCCGTTTTCAACGAAATGGCTCCGCGCGTCCACAACAGCGGGCATTGGACGATTGAGGGGGCGGAGACCAGCCAGTTTGCCAATCATATCCGCGCGATATGCGGCCTGCCGCTTGGCTCCGCGGCGCTCACCGGAAAGAGCGTGGAAATGCGCAATCTCATCGGCGATGACGCCGCTGACCCCGCTGCATTGCTGTGTGACCGCCACGCGCATGTGCATCTCTATGGCAAAGCGGAGGCGCGGGAGGGTAGAAAAATGGGGCATATCACCTGGGTCCGGCGATAAGGCGCATGGACATGGCCAATGCATGTTTTTTCGCGTTGCCGTTCTGCTTTGCCGCCGCTAGTCATGCAAGCCGTGAATCATCCTGAAATCATTCTCGTATTGGCCCGCGCGCGTAACGGTACCATCGGTGCCAATGGGCAGCTTCCATGGCGCATCCCGGCTGACCTGCGTCATTTTAAGCAGGTAACGAAAAACTTGCCGATGATCATGGGCCGCAACACTTTCGACAGCCTGCCCGGCGTGTTGCCCGGTCGTCGCCATATTGTGATGACCCGCGACCCTGACTTCGCCAATGAGCATGGTGAGGACGGCGTAGAGGTCGTGCACAGCTTTGACGAAGCTTTGCGCCGCGCCAATGCCCCGCATGTCGCCATCATCGGCGGCGCGCAAATTTATGCGCTGGCCCTACCAATGGCGGACCGGATTGAGTTGACGGAAATAGACGCCGACTTTGACGGCGACGCGCATGTGCCCGCCTTCGATCCGGAGGAATGGGAAGAGGTCGCGCGGGAGGCGCACGCAGGCGGCCCGTCCGGCCCTTCGTTTGCTTTTGTCCGGCTGGTACGGCGGCTCAAGAAAGCCCGCGCATGAGTTTTCAGGTGGTGTACAGCGACGCGCCGTTGCCCGCGTCTTTGCACGGGGCCGTGGCGGCGCTGGGCAATTTCGATGGTTTCCATTTGGGGCATCAGGCAGTGGCGCGTGCCGCCATTGATAAGGCCCGGTTTGAAGGGCGGCCGGCGATTATCGCGACCTTCGACCCGCATCCGGCGCGGCTGTTCCAACCCGATTTGCCGCCGTTTCGCCTAACCAGTTTGGAGCAGCGCGCAGCGCTATTTGAGGCTGCTGGCGCGGATGCGATGTTGGTGTTCCGCTTCACTCGCGACATGGCGGCGCTTAACCCTGAGGCGTTTGTTGGCGATTTGCTCGCGGGTCAATTGAAACTCGGCGGCGTGGTGACGGGGCAGGATTTCACCTTCGGCGCGCGGCGGGCGGGCAATATCCACGTGCTGCGCACGCTTGGCGAATTGCACGGCATTTCGGCAGAGGCCGTGGGCGAAGTGCTCGACGGTGAACGCATTGTCTCCTCCACCCGCATCCGCGATGCCTTGCGGGAGGGAAGGGCGGAGGATGCCGCGCACTTGCTCACCCGTCCGTACACCATCATGGGCCGCGTTGAGCATGGCGATAAGAATGGCCGGAAACTCGGCTTTCCCACTGCCAATATCGACATGGGGCAATATCTGCGCCCGAAATATGGCATTTATGCCGTGCGCGGAATTTTGCCCGACGGCCGTGTGTTGAATGGGGCCGCCAACCTTGGCATCCGGCCCAGTTTTGACCCGCCGAAGGAATTGTTGGAGCCGCATTTCTTTGACTTTGATGGCGATCTTTATGGTCAAACCATCTCGGTACAATTACTCCATCATTTGCGGCCAGAGGCGAAGTTTGATTCGATGGATGCGCTGATAGCGCAAATGGCGGCGGATTGTGACGAGGCACGGCGATTGCTGGCTTAACCAACGAATAAGGGGTAGGGCATGGAAAATACCGACGCGGATTTTGACTATCCCGATGAGGAGGCGCCCGCACCGAACCGCCGCCGCCGCTGGATCATCAATGGCCTGACGCTGTTGGGCCTGATCTTGCTTTACTTCATCGTGATCAACGCCCGTTTTTATGCACCCACGCCGCAGGGGACGATTAAGCTGATCGCGCATCGTGGCGTGCATCAGATGTATCCGCCCGATGGGGTGGAGCGCGACACTTGTACCGCCGACCGCATTTATCCGCCGACACACAAATATCTTGAGAATACGCAGGATTCGATCATTCAGGCGATCTACGACGGCGCGCATATGGTGGAGGTGGATGTCGCGCCGACCAAGGATGGCAAGATGGTGCTGTTCCACGATTGGACCGTCGATTGCCGCACCAATGGCAAAGGCGAAACGCGCGATTTGACATTGGCGGAATTGAAAGCGCTGGACATTGGCTATGGTTATACGGCGGACGGCGGCAAAACCTTCCCCTTTCGCGGGCGCGTGGGGCAGATGCCGACCTTGCGAGAGGGGCTGAACGCCAGCCCGCAGCGGGGGCTCTTCTTCAACTTCAAAAGCAAAAACCCCGCCGAGGCGGACCAGCTTTCGGCGGAACTAAAGGCAGCGGGGCGCGACCCCCTAAAATCAAATGACGCCGTTTATGGCGCGCAAGCCGTGGTCGATCGGATGCGTGAACTCCACCCCGGCATTTGGGGCTGGACCAAGGAGGAGGTAAAGGCGTGCTCCACCGATTATGTCAAAATCGGATGGACCGGGACCATCCCCGAAAGCTGCCGCGACCGCACAATCATGGTGCCACTCAATTATCAATGGGCGTTTTGGGGCTGGCCCGACCGGATGATTGAGCGGATGGAAAGCGTCAACGCGCGGATCATCTTAGTCGGTCCTTACGAAAGCGGCGAACGCGGGCCAAAGGGGCTGACCAAGCTGGAGGAAATCGGTGATGTTCCGTTGAGTTTCAACGGCTATGTCTGGGTTGAAAACATCCATGAGATTGGTCCGGCGATCAAGCGGTAGGGTGCGCGACACCTTCTCCCCAATTGGGGAGAAGGATAGACAGGCTTAGTGGTGGAACCACTTAGCCGGTCTTGGATGAGGGGGTAGGGACGCCGAAAGGGCAGAACCCCTCACCCCGACCCTCTCCCTATGGGAGAGGGAAGAATGGGAGAAGGCCATTCGCCCCGAAAACCCATTGCCCGCCGCGCCCCGCTCGCCTAAAGCCTTGCCCCATGAGCGAACCTAAAGATTTCAAAGACACCGTCTTTCTGCCCACCACCCAATTCCCCATGCGCGCCGGATTGCCGCAGAAGGAGCCTGCGATTCTGGCCAAGTGGCAGGCGGATGACCAAGACCGGCAACTGCGCGAGGCCCGCACGGATGCGCCCACGCAATTCATCCTGCACGACGGCCCGCCCTATGCCAATGGCGACATCCATGTTGGCCATGCGCTGAACCATATCCTGAAAGACATGGTGTGCCGCACGCAAAGCCTGCTCGGCAAAGACGCGCCGTACGTGCCCGGCTGGGACTGCCACGGCCTGCCCATTGAGTGGAAGGTTGAGGAACAATATCGCAAGAAAAAGCGCAACAAGGATGAGGTTCCGGTCAAGGAATTCCGCGCCGAATGCCGCGCCTACGCCCAAAATTGGGTGAATGTGCAGCGCGAGCAGTTGAAACGGCTGGGCGTGTTGGGCGATTGGGATAATCCCTATCTGACCATGGATTTTCAGGCGGAAAGCACGATTGTCGCGGAGCTTTTGAAATTCGCGGAGAGCGGCCAACTCTATCGCGGCGCGAAGCCGGTGATGTGGTCGCCGGTGGAAAAAACCGCATTGGCCGAGGCCGAGGTGGAATATGAGGACATCACCTCAACGCAGATTGATGTGGCGTTTGAAATTGAGGAGTCGCCGATCCCCGAACTGGTCGGCGCGCACGCGGTCATCTGGACCACGACGCCGTGGACGATTCCGGTTAACCAAGCGATCGCTTATGGGCCGGATGTTGAGTATGTTTTGGTCAATTTCACAGCGACTACAAGTGGTTGGTCGGGCGAAACGAACGAGGAAATTCTATCCCTGCGCGCCGATGCGGAAGCGTCTGCCTTGGAGTTTATGGACAATTGGGCAGCCAAGTCTTTCCTTATCGCAAAACCACTTGTGAGTCAGGTTCAAGAGCGATTGAATAAATTCAACGTATTTAGAGTAGGAGTAATTGAGCGTAAGGTTTTCAAAGGCTCCGACCTAGCCGGAACCATCGCCCGCCACCCGATGTGGCGGCTGGACGAACCTCCCCATTCTGGGGAGGGGGACCATCCGAAGGATGGTGGAGGGGTTGAGGGCGCTGACCCCTCCACCACGCCTGCGGCGCGGTCCCCCTCCCCGGATCGGGGAGGTTTTTATAGCCGCCCCCGCCCATTCCTGCCCGGTGATTTTGTCACCACGGACAGCGGCACCGGCATTGTCCATATGGCGCCCGACCATGGTGAGGATGACTTTGACCTGTGCAAGGCACACGGCATCAACCCCGTGTTCGCGGTGGAGGGCGATGGCCGCTACCGCGACGATTGGGCATGGCTGGGCGCCGCCGACGAACGGCGGGGCAGCGTCATCAACCCCAAATTCAACGCCCCCGACGGGCCTATCTGCAGC
>JBGSOJ010000216.1:0-2099 GCA_041739175.1 Sphingomonadaceae bacterium | reverse complement strand
GGCGCGGCGGTGCTAAGCGCGCAGGTTGCGGCGCTGTATCAGGCGATGCAGAACGCGCCGCAAGTGACTGTGCGGCAAGTGCGCTATACCGCCGATGGCACTTTGCTGGCGACCATGGCCGCGCCGACCAGCGATGCGGCGAACGCGGTGTTGCTCCATTTGCAAAACAACGGCTATAAAGTCACCGCCACCGCGCGCACCGATGACACCGGCGCGCAGGTCGTTGACTTATCGATCCGGGGGTATTGAGCGATGCGCGCGATAATCGACTATTTGACCGGGCTGTCGCGGCGGGAGCAGATACTGATTGGGGTGATGTTCGGCCTGTTGCTTGTCGTCATTGGCTATTACGGGATTACGCAGCCGCTGATGAACGGCATTGCCACCGCCAAGCAGGAGCAAGCCGACGCGGTGCAGCGCGAAGGGCGGATCATGGCAAAGATCGACCATCTCACTGGCAATGGCACGCAATTGCGGGAGCGGACGACGATTGATGGCCCGCTTGATCTCGCGATCCGCAACAGCCTGACCGAAATCGGCCTGTCGCCGACCGAGGTGCAGGCGGCGGGCGATGCGCGCATTACGCTGACCATTACGCCGGTTGCCGCGCCGGCCCTGTTCGGCTGGATTGCCGTGATGGAGGCGCGTGGGCTTGTGATATCCGATCTCGACGTAAAACCGGCGGAGGGCAGCGCCTTGTCCGCCCGGTTAACGCTGGAACGGTCATAGGGACGAAGTGATGACACAAGCAACCAAACCGCGCAGCCGGGCGCGTATCCGGATTGGCATCGGGCTGCTGATTATTGCGCTCCTCCTTTTGATTGCGATCATCACCTTTCCGATGCGGTTGGCGGTGCAATGGGCTGGCCTTGATAACGGCCCACTGACAATGCGCGGCGCGGCGGGAAGCGTGTGGGACGGCACGTTGTACAGCGCGGCTTTGGGGCCCGTGCAACTGGGCGATGTGAAGGCGGCGGTGCAACCCTGGCCGTTGCTGGCGGGGCAAACACGGATGGCGCTTACCCTGCCCGGCGGGACGGGGCAGGCGGCAAGTGGCCGCGCCACATTGGTGAGTTCCGGCGGCAGTTTCGGCATAGAGGATATGACGGGCAAAGTGCCGGTGGGCCAATGGCTGGCCCCCTTGCCCGCACCGGTGGCGGAATTTGAAGGGTTCAGCGCGCGGTTCCTCAATGGCCGCTGCGCCGAGGTAAAGGGGCTCGTCCGCCTGCAAATGCCCGCGATCTTGCCCGGTGTTAACCTCGCCAATGGCCTGACCGCCGCGCCGCGATGCAGCGGCGATCGGCTGTTGTTGCCGTTCAAGGGGCAATCGGGGATGGAGCAATTGAGCCTCTACATCGCCGCCGATGGCAGCTACCGCGCCGCGTTGCGGTTGGAGGGATTGCCCGAATTGGCGATCCCGATTGTGCAAGCGCGCGGCTTTGTCGCCGATGGCGGGGCATGGGAATTGGCCGTGGACGGGCGCTTTTGAGTGCGGCGCTGGCCGGACTGACGCCCGCCTATTCGGCGCTGGTGCTGGGGCTGTTAGGGACCATCATCGGCAGCTATCTTGCCACCATTGCCTTGCGCTGGCCCGCCGGGCGTGGGGCATCGGCGGGACGGAGCCAGTGCGACGGCTGCGGCGCGGACTTACGCTGGTTTGAGCTGATCCCGGTATTCTCTTACCTCTTATCACGCGGCTATTGCCGCCGGTGCCGCGCGCCGATTAGCGGCCTTCATATGGGCATGGAGATTGGCGGCGCGGCCTTGGGCGTGTTGGCGGCTGTCGTTTATCCCGATCCAGTCGCGGCGTTGGCGGCGGCGGTGTTGTTTTGGCAATTGCTGTTGCTTGGCGCGCTGGATGCGCGGCATTTGTGGTTGCCCGACCGGTTGACCGCGTTGCTGGCGGGGAGCGGATTGGCGTTTGGTGGTTGGGTTAGCGATGTGCCTCTGGCCTATCGCGCCGCCGCGATGGTCGGCGGGTTTTTGGTGTTGGAGCTGCTGCGACGCGGGTTCTTGGCCTTGCGCGGGCACGAAGGTATGGGCGCGGGCGATCCCAAAATGTTTGGCGCGCTGGCGGCGTGGATGGGACCATTGGCCTT
>JBGSOJ010000207.1:0-5938 GCA_041739175.1 Sphingomonadaceae bacterium | reverse complement strand
GCGCCATACCGACGCCGAGGGTGCCGACAAGTGCGAGTAGGGCGAGGACGGGGAGCCAAAGGAAAAACGACCGGTTCATGCGAATGATCCTTCTTGTTCGGGCTCTTGCTCAACGTCTCCGCCGCGCTTTTTCCAGGCGAGCAGCCACCGCCCGAGCAACGCCAACGCGCCACCCAAAGCAATCATCAACCCGCCGAACCAGATGAGCGGCACAAACGGTTTCCACCAAATCCGCATTTGCCAGCGCGGGCCAAGCTCGCCGTCCTTGGCCGCCTCATTCGCGCCAAGGACAACGTAAAGCTGCCCATCCCACCGCGTAAGCAACGCCGCCTCGCTGGTGTCCATTTCGGGCGAGGTGAAGTGCCGCGATTGCGGCGATAGAGCGGTCACCTTGCCGCCGCGCGTTGCAGTCACCGCTGCCTCCGTCGCGCTCCAATTGGGGCCGATGCGCGGGGCGACATCGTTGAGTTTCACGGTCCAACCGGCCACTTCGGCGGTATCACCATTGGCCATCGCGATCAGCTTTTCTTGATTAAAGCCGCGCTCCGCCGCCATGCCGGCGACCGATACCGCAATGCCCAAATGCGCAATCACCATGCCGTATATGGGCAGCGGCGTGCGGCGCAAATTGCGCCCGGCCAGCGGCATGACACTCGCCACCGCCAATGCCGCGGCAAAGCCAAGGCCAAGGATGGGATAAACGCCCGCTTCCGGCGCAAGGATAAAGCCCGCCGCGGTCGCCGCCACGCCAACGCCGATGGAAGGCAGAACTTTCTTCAACAGCCCGCCGCGCCCATCGCGCCGCCAGCTTAGCAAAGGCCCGACAAGCAACAACGCCATCAGGAGGAACATCAATGGCACGCTGGCCTTGTTAAAATACGGCGGGCCAACCGACAATTGCGCGCCAAACGCCAATTCCGCAAACAACGGATAGAGCGTGCCGACAAACACCACCGCAAGGATAACGGTTAGCAACAAATTGTTGCCCACCAAAGCCGCCTCCCGGCTGAACAGGTTAAACCCCTCGCCCTGCTTCACCGTGCCAATGCGCAAGGCGAACAGCACAAACGCCGCGCCGGTGTACAGCGTCATCAGCGCAAGGATAAAGCCGCCGCGCTCCGGATCGACCGCGAACGCATGGACGCTGGTCAGGATGCCCGAGCGGACAAGGAAAGTGCCAATCATCGACATCGCGAACCCGATAAGCGCCAGCGCAATCGTCCAACTGCGCAAGGCATCGCGCGCCGCCAGCACGCTGACCGAATGGAGCAAAGCGGTGGCCGCGAGCCACGGCATTAGCGACGCATTCTCAACGGGGTCCCAAAACCACCACCCGCCCCAGCCAAGCTCGTAATAGGCCCAATAGCTGCCCGCGACGATGCCGATGGTGAGGAAAATCCACGCCAGCAACACCCACGGCCGCATTGCGCGCGCAAACGCTGGCCCCACCGAGCGGGTCAGAAGCGCGGCAACCGCGAAGCTGAACGCCACCGACAATCCGACATAGCCGATATAAAGCGTCGGCGGATGAAACGCGAGGCCGGGGTCTTGGAGGAGCGGGTTCAAACCCAGCCCCTGCGGCGCGTTCAATGCGGCGAACTGTTCGGGGGAAAGGCGGTCGAAGGGGTTGCTGCTGAACAACAGGAATGCAAAAAACCCAAGGCCAATCAGCGCCTGCGCGCCCAATGTCGCCGCCAAGGTCCGCGCGTCCAATTGCCGTTCCAACAACGCCACCAGCGCGCCCGACAGGCTAAGCACGGTTACCCAGAGCAGCATCGAGCCCTCATGGTTGCCCCATGTCGCGGCGATTTTGTAGAACATCGGCTTCTCAAAATGGCTGTTCGTCGCCACCAATTTCACCGACAAATCGGTGTCGATAAACACCAGGATCAGCGCGGCAAACGCTGCTGCGGTCATCACCGCCTGCGCCATCGCCACGCGTTTGACAGGGACCAACAGCCCCTCCATTTTCGGGCTTAACGCACCAAGCCCCCAAAATGCCTGCAACAAAGCAAGCGCGGCGGCCATCCAAAGGGTGACAAGGCCGATTTCCGCCATCATTCCATGCTCTCCGCCGCTTTGCGCATGGTATCCATATCCATGTCGGCCATTTCTTTCGGCTTATAATTCTCATCATGTTTGGCGAGCAGATTATCGGCCACAAAGGTGCCATCGGGGCCAAGCGACCCTTCGGCCACCACGCCGCTGTTTTCGACAAACAGGTCGGGGGTAATGCCCTTATAGACGACATCCTGCTTTCCCGTTTGGTCCACCACCATAAAGCGCACAGTGACGCCATCGGCGTCGCGTTTGATGCTGCCGCCTTCCACCATACCGCCGAGGCGAACGGCTTTGCCCACGGGCGGCTTTGCGGCGGCGAGTTCGGACGGGGTGTAGAAATACGCCGCCTGATCCTTCAAAGCCGACGCCGCGAGCAACCCCGCGCCGAGCACCGCGAACAATGCAATGACCGCCAGAACCAGCCGTTGATGTTTTGCCTTTACCGCCATTATCTGTCCTTTTTGCCGTCAATACGGCGCTCGGCGGCACGCATCGCGCTATAGCTGTGCGCGGCGATGACCGCCAAGCCGCCCAATGTCACGACATAGGCCGCGATGACATAGGTCCATTGCTCGCTCATGCCGCCGCCATTCGGCGCATCCGCGCCTCATGCTTATTGGTGGCAAGAATGACGCGCATCCGCATCAGGATAATCGCGCTGAACAACAGGCTGAACCCGACCACGCCGAGCATCAGCGGCCACAAGAACACCGCGTCGATGCTTGACCCGCCCGCGGTTATGCTGGGCGGTTGGTGCAGGCTGTTCCACCAGACGACGGAGCGGTTGATAATCGGGATGTTGATTGCGCCGACAATGCCGAAAATCGCGGCAATGCGACCGCCACCGCTGCCCATGCCGCCCTGTGCATCCTTATCGACCGCACCCGCCAGCGCGATATAGGCGATGTAAAGGAAAAACAGCACCAGAAAGCTGGTTAGCCTACCATCCCACACCCACCAGGTGCCCCATGTCGGCTTGGCCCAGATTGATCCACTGGCCAGGCAGATAGCGGTAAACACCGCGCCGGGCACCGCAATCGCGCGCGCCGACACGGCGGCCAAGGGATGCCGCCAGACCAATTCCATTAGGCTCGCCACCGCTATCCCCATCCATCCGCCCATCGCCAGCCACGCGGCGGGGACATGGATGTAGAGGATGCGCACTGTCTCCCCCATCAACCGGTCGGGCGGGGCGAAAAACAGCCCCCAAATTGTCGCGCCCAGCGCAAGCGCAAGCCCGCCAAAGAACAGCCACGGCGTTAGCGGCCGGGCAATCGACAGGAACCGTGTGGGATTGGCGAACCGGTGCATTATTCTTGTTCAACTACCCGTTAAGCGCGGCCGGAATAGGCCGGTGTATCGGGGGCATATATAGGGCGCTTTGCCCCAAATGCGACTCCCAAATGACACACAATGTACCGCGCCGCCTATGCCAAGTTTGCGAAGGGGGAGCAAGCGGTTTGGAGCGGATTCCTATCCCCTACCGCTTGCGGGAGGGGCAGCGAGACTTAGCCCGACAGGGCTTAGTCGCAGCGGGGTGGGCGCTTCGATGCCCACCCCCAACCCCTCCCGCAGGCGGGAGGGGAGAGGAAAGCAGCGGCGCGCCAATTCCCAATCATGGGGAAGTTAAGGATGCCGCTTCGCCGGGTAGGGTGTGCCGTCTTTATGCGTATACTGCCCGTCGTCGGTAAACAGCATATCAATATCGCTATAGCCGCCGCCGGTATCGACGCGCTTGCCGCCACCCAGCGCAACGAACACGCAATCGGCGTCGCTATCGTTGCGCAGGTGATGCCCATTGGTGGAGCCTTTGGGCCAAGCGGCAATATCGCCCGCGCGCATCGGGGTTTCGCCGTCATCCTCGACCAGCACCGCCTCCCCCGACAGCATGATGACCATTTCATCCTCCCCATTGTGCCAATGCCGCTGCGACGACCATGCGCCGGGTTTTAGCACCACATGGCTGGCGGCGAAATCGGTGAGGCCGCTGGTGGGCGCAAGGCGGCGGTACCATCGCCCCGCAACCGGCGCGTCGAACGGCGGCGGGTAGCCGGTGGCGTTGGTTTGCGGGATGGAATCAAGGTCGATTTTGGGCATAATGCGTGCGGCTCCAATTGAGGGATGCGGTGGCGTGCGTTCACCCGAAGATTGCGACGAACTGCGGGACATGACAAGACCGAAGCGCGGCGCTATGCCGTCGCCATTCTTCGTGCATAAAAGCCACGAAGGAAAAAAGGAAAAAAGGGCCGAGAGCTTGCGTCGTTCCTGCATTCTTCCACCCCCTTTTCCTTTTTTCCTTTGTGGCTTTTATGAAATTTTTCCGCAATATTGCGGCAGATTCCACCGTGCGGGGCCGTGCGTCCCGCCCATTTTTCATAGATGACTGCTTATGACAATCCCCGCCTTCCCCGCGCTCGATTACGCCATCGACCTGATGCAAGAGACAAGCGTCACGCCCGCCACCGGCAGCGTCTTTGCCGTGATGGAAGCGATGCTGGAGCGTGCGGGATTTACCGTGACACGGACGCTCGACGGAGACGCCCCCGACGGGCCGGTGGAAAATTTGTTCGCCATACGGGGGGATTCCGGCCCGCATTTCGCTTTCGCGGGACACCTTGATGTCGTGCCGCCGGGAAAGGGATGGGCCAGCGAGCCCTTCACGCCGGAGGTTCGCGGTGACCTGCTCTATGGGCGCGGCGCGGTGGATATGAAGGGCTCCATCGCCGCCTTTGTCGCCGCCGCCGAAGCGATTCCGGCGGACGCGGGCACCCTCTCGCTTATTATTACGGGTGATGAAGAAGGCCCCGCCGTGCACGGCACCCGCGCGCTGATGCGGCACATGGATGCAGCAGGCGTGCGCCCCGATATGATCCTCGTCGGCGAACCGACCAGCGTGGTGCGGCTTGGCGATATGATCAAAATCGGGCGGCGCGGGTCGGTCAATATGTGGGTGCGGGTGGAGGGGACACAGGGCCATGTCGCTTACCCGCATCTGGCCGACAATCCGATTCCGCGCTTGGTGGCCATCCTGTCCGAAATCGAGGGCATTGTGCTGGATGCAGGCACCGATTGGTTTCAGCCGAGCAACATTGAAATCACCGATTTGACGGTGGGCAACCGGGCGCATAATGTTATCCCGGCGGCGGCGGAGGCGCGGCTGTCGATCCGGTTCAATGACTTGCACAGCGGCGCGAGCCTGACCGAACGCCTGACCGAAGTGGTGGAACGCGGGGGCGGCACCCTAAAAGCGATTATTTCCGGCGAGCCGTTCCTCACCCCGCCGGGCGCGTTTTCATCGCTCATCAGCGGCGCAATCCGGGAGGTTACCGGCGTCGAGCCAGAGCTTTCCACAACCGGCGGCACCAGCGACGCGCGGTTCCTCGCCGCATGGTGCCCGGTGGTCGAATTCGGCCTATGCAACGCGACAATGCACCGATTGGATGAGGCCGTGGCGGTCGCCGATTTGGCGCAGCTGACGGAGATTTACCGGTTGATTGTCGAACGCGCGTTGGCGGCAAAATAACCTCCCCATACTGGGGAGGTGGCGCGCCGAAGGCGTGACGGAGGGGTTAGAACGCAGCCTTGCCGCCCCTCCACCGCTTCGCGGTCCCCCTCCCCGTTTCGGGGAGGTTCGGCACTTCCGCATTTGGTTTTGGGTTCGCCGAAAATTGTGGGACTTGAGAACCGGAGCGGAACGGCCTGTCTGGCCGTGAGCACCGGAAGCGCAAAGGCCCGCGATTTGCAGGCCAGCCAAAACCGAATGCCTACCGCCGCTTCAGGATGATATAGAGCGCCCCATCCCCGCCGTGGCGTTGGTGCGCGGGGCGGACGCTGGCGATGGTGTTGCTGTGGCGGGAGGCCGCGAGCCAGTCGGCAA
>JBGSOJ010000153.1:0-12225 GCA_041739175.1 Sphingomonadaceae bacterium | reverse complement strand
TGTTCAACTATGCGCCGGTGAAATTTATTTTCCGTCACCAATCCTCTCCGGCATCAGTATTGATGTGTCCGGGCGGCGGTTTGCGTGGTGTTGGGTCAATGGGCGGGGCTGTATCACAATCGCTGTCGCGCTGGGCGGCGGCATCATTCTTCGTCTTAGCCTCATCAACCAGCCCTAATTTTGAATAATGCACCGCATAAAAATCGCGCATCCGTTGCCGCAGTGCATTTTGCTCCACTTTCTCCATTTTGGGCATTTGCTCCATAAACCCAAGCCGGAATTGCAGTGGCACGGCGGATTTGGTCTGCCCCCGCACATGCGCGGCAAAGCTGGCCTTCGGCTGCGCTTCAATAAATTCCGGCTGACAATAGAGCATCGGCGCAAGCGCCCGCGCATCTTTAGCTGATACACCGCCTGCAAATTTGATTGCCGTGTTGGCGGCAAAGGCCTCCTGCAACTTCGGCTCCAATTGCCCCAGAAACTGATGGCTAAGCACCATCCCTACATTCTGCTTGCGCGCTTGCGCCAAGATAATGCCAATGTTGCGGTCAAAATAGTCTTGCGCTTCATCCACATAAACGATGGTGGGCATCCGCTTGTGGGCTGGCAGCGTAGCACGCTCCTGCGCGGCTTGGGCAATCAGCGCGATAAAGAAACGTCCAAATATTTCTGTGCCTTGCTCTTTGAGCAAATCTTTGGCCGTATTGATCAGGATGACTTTGCCTGCATTCATTTCAGAAAACATGACGAGCTTAGAGCGCGGATGGCTGAACATCCGTTCAAAGGTCTGATTTTCCAATATGCCCCAAAGCCGCCGCAAGACTTGCTTTTTCGTTTGCTCAAATTCCTTGCCTGCAAATTCGGTTTCAAAGAAATGGCGCGCTGTGCCCGATAGTTTCGCGATATGCTCGGCAAATTTGATCTGGCTGCCCGGCTCCATTAATTCACGCAGCGTATGGATGGTCGCGTCTGGAATGTGCAGCATCAACCGCGTCACATACCGGAAAATCACATTCTGCTTTTGCGTCATCTCAGCAGACAGTAATGTGCCAAGCACAAAGTCATAGAGTTCAAGGATGGAATTGGTGAGCCGTTCGCGTTCCAAGGGCGCGTAGCCCGCAAGCCTATCCATACCCACATCAAACAAATTGAGCGAAACTGGATATTCAATATCGCTGGGATCGATGATGACAATGCGCTCATGCAACGGTTCACCCGGCGCAAAACATTGAAGCGACGATATGGTGCGAATGAGATCGCCTTGGCTGTCCAGCACAATCACCGTGCGATTGCCCTCCGCCACCGCCGCAAGGTCATGGGCAATCAAATATTGCAGCGTCTGCGTTTTGCCGTGGCCACTGCCTGCGACAATATGGTGGTGTTCAAAGCGGGTTTTGGTTGGAATAGTGAAATTGAGCGTTTGGTTGAACAGCGGCAACAGCGGCGTCCCCGCCAGATAGGCCGATACCAATTGCGCTGGGTCTTTCGCATCCATTTGGCTGGGTAGCTTCGGTGCACGATTAAAGGCTGCTGGATTGGCGGGGTTACCACCGGAGGCCGCAACCAGATTGCGCCCCAAGCGGTCACGCATATGGGTGAACAGGCCAAGGGCCTCGACCTCCTGTACAAACGCAACGCCAAGCATTTGTTCGGTGACTTTTCCAATATCGCCAATGCTTTGCAGCAATGCGGTTGGCAGGATGATGCCGTCGTCATGGTTGGCATCACTGAGCAACGCCGGACAAGCGGAATATATCGGCTCCCAAAATGCGATCAGCGCATCGCGAAGCGTATAGCCTATGGCTTCAATATGATCGACAAAACCACGTTGGCGGGAAAGCTCGTCCCGTATTTCCCATAATTGGGCAATGGTATGCGATTGCGCCCAATCGATAACGGGCAGGACGAACATATCCTCATAATTGAGTAGCTGTTCTGTCAGTCCATGAATCAAACGCGCTTGCGGGTGCGCCCGCGCAATATTGAAGTGCGTGGCTACCTCGCGCGCCAAATCGTGAATAAATTCAACACGCTCTGTTGGCGTATACAGGCTGATTTCCTGAAACCGCTGCGCAAGCCCCTCATATTGCGCCTGCACCAGGGCCGCCTCGCTCGGCTTGAATAGGCTATGCACAAAGGCATGGATGCGCGCACCGACGCGCCACACCATATCAGAATGCTCGCAAGATAAGCTCTTTGGCTTGGTCTTTTGGCAAGGGTTCGATGGTGTGCCGTTCAACCCCATCCCACTGCTTGGCGCTTTCCATAACTTGGCGGAACAAACTGCACGCGCCCTCAAGCCACGCTTCCTTTTTGGCCAATTCAACGACGCTATCGCAGGTGAAGTTGCGACCTTGCAGCATGTCTTTCACAAAGATCGTCTCGCGCTTTTCATTCATATGCCAATAACCAGCGCCACCCCCTGCGGCGATGCCCAGCATGACGCCAAATCCGCCGGACGAGGTGAGATATGTGAATAACAGGGCCGCCACAACAAAGACGACAACCCCAATTTTTATCGCGCCGCGAAGCAAATGGCGGTCGTCAGCGCCGATGAGGATCGCTTCGTCAAAACGATAGCGGGCAATGAGTGCCTGCTCATCTTCGGTAACTTCCAATTTGCCCCATAGTTTGAAGGCAACCCGATTCAGTTTCCCAGCAGTTTGTTCCCGTTTGAAAAGTAGTTCCATGTTTCTTCCCCCCCCCAAAAAAGTCAGGGACACTTTGGAACAAAGCAATGGCAGGCCGTCAAGAGGATTTTACAATTGCTGGGATTGGTAGATTGTATGAAGGGTGGGTGGTGGGTTCATACTATATGAAATGAGTATGAAGTCGCGGGCACAGAAAGCGGTTGCGCATTCACCTATGGCGCGTGATGTTCTGATATGGATAGGGAACGGAAATTGGTGTGGAATGGGGATAGAGAACTACACCTACAAAAGTCGTATTTCACGCAATTGATAAATATCACGAACTTGCCGCAAAAATTCTGTTTGACCGCCATAACTGGGGTGTCGAACTTTCAATATCTGACAGGTGTTGCTGAATTTTTGAATCGATCGCATAGCGTCATTTCCTACGGCAACTATGCGTCGTGGACGCAACATTGCGACCAAGGCTTGCAAAATTCTCTCGCCTGCTTGCCGTTCCAGCGCATTGTGCGTGCGGTTTGTAAAAGGCTTATTTTGCTCATGGGGGTGCAATGGAAAAACGTTCCATAAAAAAACTGGTACGTGGATTTCTTCAAGAATGCCCCAAATCACGCTGGCGGTGCGCTCACTGATAGGGTGCCCTTTCGTCGGTCGGCCCAGTTCCAAATCCCACCTTTTTCCGTGAGTTTCGATATGCTGATCATCCGTCAAGGCAAGCCCGGTTCGACGACCGCCGCGATGTCCCAAATCTCGCCCAACCCAGATTGAATCGACCCCCAAACAAATGGCACGCTCGAGCATATGCTCTAAAGCAGCCGAACGAATTTGTGGTGCGCATTCTAAATCGTGAATTTCGCAGAGTTCACGATACGGATTAAATGAATTTTCAAATTGCAAAGCACGCAATTCAGTTAAAAACTCGGCTGGACTCATGTTACCCCCTGTCAAAGGGGCCTATACGCTATACTCCGAGATTTGCGATCTCCAATTACCACGCCACCCCTGTTTTTTCGTACCTCCCGAAACACAGCATAACCATCGAGGATAGCGCGCTCCCAGAGGTTCAGGGGGCATTGCTCAATTTCATACCCTCTAACGAAATCGGCGATAGTTTTCAGCATGTCGAATGAAATTGCCTTCTGATCCTCAAAGAATTTGTGGTCTTTGGCCCGCGAAAATATCCAAGCCGTTAGCCCCTCTTCCACAACAATTGCCCTTCCGCCATCCTGCGCTTCATCCACCTTTTTGTTACTCTTGCGCTTTTGCTTTATCAGCGCCCGCATGACCGGCGACCAATGCAAAATCGCTGCATGGGCAAAGTGAAACACGTCATGAAAACGATAGTCGTCTGTATCAAGGATATTGTCTGTCAGCGGATCGCCGATAAAGACGCCATTCCAACGAAGGTAACACTGCCCGCTTTCGCGTTGCGTGAACTCAATCTCGAAATGATCAGGGAGCTGTTCCTCGGTATCGAACTGATCGTCAAAGGTTGGCAGGGTAGCCGCGTCTGGAGCGACAAAACGACCTCTCGTCTTCGCTAAGTTGCTTCGCGCTACGTCACCAAATGACAAAGTGGAAACTTGCAGGGTTTTTAGGTAACAATCAATAAACAGGATCAGCAAGGCTTCGGCATTTTCAGTATTGTTGACGAGCTGGAGCAGATTGGAAGCTGCTGCACCGAGAGTCAGTAGGGCATCGTCCAACTCTGCCACTGCGCGAGGCATGACAATGTGCGAAAGTGTGCCATTTTCCATGTCACTGGCGGCGAGGATTGACGTATAGTCGTCACTGGAAACGACTTTATCCAATAGGTCTTCTAATGACATATTGAGCCGACGACACAGTGCGGTGAGATACCAGAGTGTGTCACCAAACTCTTCCTCAACCATTCCGCGATAGCCGACAAATACAGCCCCCTCACGGTGATACTTTTTGGCGGCGGTCATTATACCGCCCACCTCACCGAAGAGGCCGAATAAGACAGGCTTGATCTCAGGTGGCATAGTGTCGGTGGGCGCGACGTCCCTCACATAATCACCAATTAACATGGTCGAATGAAAAGTCGTTTTAGCCATCTTCAAGCACCCAATCTAGCGGCCTACCATAGTAACCCGGTTCACCAAACGTGCGTAACCATGCAACAAATTCGGCAATCCAGTCTTCGTCTTCTTGCCGCTTACGCTGCCGAACCTTGCGGCACAAATCGTATCGATCAGGGTCGCGGAAGTGAGCCGGAACCAACGGGCCTTCGCCGCCAAAGTAGAAATAATCGTCGCTGATTAATATCCGGTCAGTGCCAGTATCACGAGCAACGTGTTCGGCTTTAAGTGACCCATCCGCATGTGTATGGAAAGAATCCAGTTGCAGCCATGCGCTATCGTCCGGATTACGGAAGTATATGTTATCGCCGCAGCTTTGTTTGCGACCGCCTTGACGCATGGGTCTTTTGCGCGCGAATCTTGGATCATGCCAATAAGTGCGAAAGTCCGTGATTTCGGATACTTTCATGGCGTGGACCAAGCGATTCCCACGCAGGCTCTGTTTCGCAGCGCTACCCGTCCCTACAATCCAGTCACCCACTTGGGCTGCACGACGGATGGTGGGCTTGCAGGTTACAAGGGTGCAAAAGCCGTAAAACGGGTTGGGTGCAAAGCCACTGTCGTATCTGACGACGTAAGAAAAAAGTTTCGACACGCAGGCTATTAGCCGCAGGGATGCCGGGTTATGGCACGAGTTGGAAACTCCGTGCCGTCCGGCTTTTGCCATACATCACAGTCACCATTAATGGCATCAATTATCGAATTGCCGGTCCACCCAACCATCGCATCGGCATAATTGTTGAGTGCGTCCGGCAAATCACAGTCTTTTGCACCATGCTCCCAAACACCGACAATCCGCTTTCCAAGCTTCTGGGCATATTCAATTTCCCAATTCACCCATTTGCTGTTCTTGGTATCAGGTGAAACATAAACCACGAGCGTTCCAGCCCATTTGATCTGCGGTGCCAAAATTTGAGATTTAATGTAGTCCTCAGATTTGGCGTTGTTGGGGTTGCTGGAATTTATCGAGGAATCCCGAATGGTCATGCCGCCCTTCGCCAGCAAGTCCTTTATCTTACCCAATCCAGCATCATCCTTGTGGATGTGACTGATAAAAACATTCTTGGTTTGACCCGCCATCTTCGCCTCCTCGTATTCCCGTTATGTTCCCATATATAACAGCCGATTTTATTCTTTCAAGACCAGCTTATACATTTGCTGACGATATTTTATGAGTGACTGATTTACTCGTTCCATATCTGTCTTAAGTTCTTCGAATTTTGGAAATCGTTCTTGGATATTCTGAGGGTCCAAAACCTCTTCACCTGCTCCAAGATCATACTTCTTTAGTTCCCGTTCATACCAATGGCGAAAACGCGCTTGCCACCGAGTTAAATGTGGGCGCAGTCCTTCATTTAGGACTTCAATTGAAAGACAGATAATTTTTTGAGTGCTGTCGCGTCTAACTTTATGAGCGGGAATTCCTTTAACAAGGTCACGGGTCACCGTAAAAAATCCATGCCACGAATCATAAATTTCAGAAATAACGTCATTTTCAAAATCAATTGGCAAACCTATTTTCCGAGTGCTTAATTCCACCCAAATGGCATAAGCTACCTGCTTGTCGGTAGTGTTTGGCTTAAAACTAAATTTTTGGTTCCCAATACCAATATCTGCCTGATCAATTTCAAATGAACGAAATGCAAACCCACCGCTTAGCAAACGCCAAATTGCGAACAGAATTGCCAAAAGCAAAACTGCAAGTCCTACCCATACACTCACTGATAATGAAAACAGCCAATCTTTGCTGTTCCAGCCGAATTCAATGAGTGGCGTTATTTCGTCAGTCTTTGGAGCTATTGCTTGAGTGAACATGTTCGGACATTGAACGGTTTTGTCGAAATTGTCATGTGTTGAAAATCACAACCATGAAAAAATTCAACACGATTGGGTGACCGGGCTTGCAATCCCGGCCACCCGCTCCTTCTCAGGAGTGTCGGCTAGGCATGTCTCGGTCCGCCAGCCTTTGATGGAGCCATTCCAAAACTTCGGCCTCAACCCATCCCACTCTGCTAGGGCCAAGCTGTACCCGCTTGGGGAATTGGCCTGCCCGTTCCAATCGTGCAATGTGCTGCGGTGAATAAAGAACAAGCTCCTTTAGCTGACGCTTTGATAATATCCTCATCTCGATGTTCCCATTGAAGAGAGCATCGCGATGCCCCGGTTACGACAATACCCCGGAGTGTGGTCAAGCTATCAGAATCGGTGTGATTGGGGAATATGCTTCGCAAGGCTGTCCATAATGGTTCAAGCCTTCGCATAAATTGGGGTGGACTAAAGGGTGGTCCACAAAATCATAAATTCAATTTATACCACAAAATCATATAGATACATTGAAAATTGGTGCGGCCAAGAAGACTCGAACTTCCACGGGATTTCTCCCACAACGACCTCAACGTTGCGCGTCTACCAATTCCGCCATGGCCGCACAGCCCAACCGAGGTAGGACGCGGCCATTAGCAAGGCGGCGGCGGCGGTGCAATCGCTATTTCACCCGCAATGCCATTCTCCGCCCCATATAGGCGTCAGCCGACCAATTGCCGACCAATTC
Organism: Sphingomonadaceae bacterium; assembly: GCA_041739175.1. GTDB lineage: Bacteria > Pseudomonadota > Alphaproteobacteria > Sphingomonadales > Sphingomonadaceae > JBGSSR01. The sequence goes on along the minus strand of JBGSOJ010000153.1, from coordinate 4,921 downwards.
CGGAACGCCGCAACACGCGCCAGCCGACCGACTTCACCACATTTTTCGCCGGAAAGCGGCCGGGCCGACGCGGGTTTAAGCCCATACGGCGTAACACGGCATTCATCGCATGGGCATCGGCCTCAGCATAGCTCCATTCGCTGCGCCAGGTAATCGATAGACTAATGCTGGGCTCTGCACCGACGCGGACATAATGGGGGGCCATTACCGGGACAAACAGCGCATCGCCGGGTGCCATCGGAAATGCGCGGCCCAAGGGGGCAAAATCCTCGCGCCACGTCAAATTGCGGTGCCCACCTAGAAAATACCGCTCATGTTCCTGCGCGGGAACCATGCGGTCATCGTTCGCGGGAAATTGCGTCATCACTTTGCTGCCTTTCAATTGCAGCAGAATGTTATGCTCCGGGTCAAAATGGAACGGTGTTACCGCGTGCGGACTGCTCACAAAAATGAACCCCTGCGGGGTGAGCATGGGCCCAGTCCGGCGTTCAATACCGGCCTTAAGCTCACCCAAAAGGTCGAGCAAAAGCGCGCGATAAGCGGGCAGATGTTCAATATTTTTGAGCACGGCCCAGCTATGGTTGCTGTCAACGGTGCGGATGGTGTCGCCAATTGACAGGCCATTCGCCTCGACCGCATCAGGATCAATACCAATTGGTAAATCGGCGCGATTATATTCAATGCTGTTTTCAGGAAGCGCCTCGGCCAAATTGGCCAGCGCCTCCAATGACAGCCGCGAATCCTCGCGCAGGTCATGGCGGAAGATGTGCGGTGTTTCCGGATAATATCGCGCAAATTCTTCACGGCTGGTTGGGGGGAAAATCATCCCTTATCCTCCATTTCAGCAGTTTCTTCTATCGTCGTCTTTGCGTTCGCCCGCGCCAATTCCGCCTTTAACAATGCGGAGAACATGCCCCGGCGCAAAGTTCCGCCGATGCCGATCGAAAAACGTGCGACGGTGCACCGCTCGCGCCATAGACTGTCGATCATGGGATGATCGGGCGCAGCGCAGCTGTCGCAGCTGGTCAAATCGGGATGATTCAGCAGCGCCAAATTGTCCATCTGAACCAACACGCCGGGCGAGAAGCGGGCGTAATCCTCATCATATGTCGTCTTGAACGAAAACGCAGTTGGCGACGACAGGAAGTTGACAAGCATCGCCACCGGCCTTCCGTCACACCGAATGTCCAGCAATTGCAACCTACCGGTTTCTGCCGCCCCATGCAAAGCGGCACGAAACAGGGCCGCATTGCGCGGATCGCACGCCAAGGCCGATTCCGCGCGCCCTTTCCACCCCCTTGCTTCCAGAGCGAGGAATGTGGTCACCCAGGCATCGAGGCCGAGCGCCGCTTCTCGCCCGCTGCGCGTGTTGTGCGTCACCGTGCCCAATTCGGCCAGCCGATTGGCCTGACGCCTTAGCTCCTTTCGCTTTTTCCCGGATAGGGCGGTGGCGGCGTAGGCTTCGGGGGATTGCCCGGAAATGGAGAGCATGGCGCGTTGTTCGCTGTACACTTTTCCAAACGGGCGTTGCAGGGCCACTTGGTGCAGGGCGGCGGCTGCGCACCCATCGGCATAATGCCGGTTGAGATGCAGGAATAGGGCTCTACCCGCGGTCCGATCGCATGTGGAAACAAGAGCATTCCAGAACGCATATTCATGCCCGGCGACAATCAACGGTTGGCCTAAAAATATGTTCGGATGGACCCAATTTGTTATATGCGCAATTGGCCAACGCCCGTACTGAAAGCTGCGTGCAAGCGGAAGCAGCCCGATCAACTGCTCCTGCCCGTCACTTCGCGCAAATGCGGCAAACAGCCGGACCTTTCCCGTAGGATCAAATGCATCCAGCGAAGGCAGCAAATACCAATCTTCATAAAACGGATTGGCCTGTGCCGAGCTGTGCGCCAATGCCCGCCATTGCGCCACAAATGCCAGCGTAACCTCCGACCGCCGCATCAGCCGAACGGAAATTCGCGCCGGTGAAGGCAAAGACTCGGAAATGGGCATGACCATATTCATGACCATCACATATCAAATGGCTGGTTATCATGCGCCTAAGGTAACCAATAATATTTCGACCTGGCCAGTGTTGAGACACAATTGTGCCAATAACATAACCCCGCCGAACTGCTTCGGCGGGGCCAATTTGTCATGTGTGGCGGGAAACCTTACATCCCGCCGTGCGCCAGCGCCGCCAGCAAGAGCAACGCGACGATGTTGGTGATCTTAATCATTGGATTGACCGCCGGGCCCGCCGTATCCTTATACGGGTCGCCCACGGTGTCGCCGGTCACTGCGGCCTTATGAGCCTCCGAGCCTTTACCGCCGTGGTTGCCATCCTCGATGTATTTTTTCGCATTGTCCCAAGCGCCGCCGCCGCTGGTCATCGACAAAGCGACGAACAGGCCGGAGACGATGACGCCAAGCAGAAGCGCGCCAAGTGCAGCAAAGCCGTTCTCCTTGCCGCCAACCGCCGCAATGACGAAATACACGACGATCGGGGCAAGCACGGGCAAGAGGGATGGAATAATCATCTCCTTAATCGCTGCCTTTGTAACCAAATCGACGGTACGGGCATAGTCGGGCTTAGATTCATACGTCATGATGCCGGGATTGTTGCGGAATTGGTCGCGAACATCCTTCACCACTTCGCCTGCTGCACGGCCCACGGCAGTCATCCCCATCGCGCCGAACAGATAAGGGAGCAATGCGCCCAACAACAATCCGACGATAACATAAGGATTGGACAGTGAGAAATCGACGCCATCCGGCCCGATGCCCAATTTTTCGCCGTAGAACCGCAAATCCTCGGTATACGCACCGAAAAGCACAAGTGCCGCAAGGCCCGCCGAGCCGATTGCGTATCCTTTGGTCACGGCCTTTGTTGTGTTGCCAACGGCATCCAGCGCGTCAGTCTTCTCCCGCACGCTTTCGTCCAGCCCCGCCATCTCGGCGATGCCGCCCGCGTTATCGGTTACGGGACCATAAGCGTCCAACGCTACCACCATCCCGGCAAGCGCCAACATGGCGGTGGCGGCAAAGGCGATGCCCATAATCCCTGCCAATTGGTGCGCAACGATGATACCGACGCAGATGACGATTGTCGGCAAAGCAGTCGACTCAAGGCTGATCGCCAGCCCCTGAATAACGTTTGTGCCGTGGCCGGTTTCCGATGCCTTCGCAATGGACCGCACGGGGCGGTAGTTGGTGCCGGTGTAATATTCGGTAATGACGACGAGCAAACCAGTGACCGCAAGGCCAACCATCATCGACCAGAACAACGCCATGCCGGTAAAGCCGCCGCTGCCGTCAAGGCTGGCGCCGATAACAGAATTCATATCGCCCAGGGTGCGCCATGTTACATAATATAGCGCAGGAATCGACAGGATCGCCGTGGTCCAGAACCCCTTATACAGCGCCCCCATGATCGAATTGCTCTTACCCAGACGCACCATATAGGTGCCGATGATCGAGGTGATGATGCACACGCCGCCAACGATCAGCGGCAGGCTCATCAAATCCATGAGTTGCGCATTGCCGACCTTTACCAGCAAAGCGGTAAGCACCATGGTTGCGCCGACCGTCACCACATAGGTTTCAAACAAGTCGGCGGCCATACCGGCGCAATCGCCGACATTGTCGCCCACGTTATCGGCGATAACAGCGGGGTTGCGGGGGTCGTCCTCGGGGATGCCAGCTTCCACCTTGCCCACCAAATCCGCGCCGACATCGGCCGCCTTGGTAAAGATACCGCCGCCCAGCCGCGCGAAGATCGAGATCAACGACGCACCAAAGGCCAGCGCAACCAATGCATCGACCAATATCCGGTCGTCGGCGCGCATCCCTTGCACTTCGGTGAGCACATAAAAGAACACAGCAATCGCCAGCAACGCAAGGCCCGCGACCAACATTCCTGTGATGGCCCCTGCACGGAACGCGACAGTTAGCCCGCTTTGCAGACTGGTCTTCGCGGCCTCGGCGGTGCGGACATTCGCGCGGACCGAGATGTTCATCCCGATATAACCCGCAACGCCCGACAACACCGCACCAATGACGAAACCAACGCCGCTGGTCACGCCCAGCGCCACGGTGACGATGATCGCAACGACGACGCCGACAATGGCGATAGTGCGATATTGGCGGCCCAAATACGCCTTCGCGCCGGTTTGGATGGCGGATGCAATTTCCTGCATCTTCTCATTGCCCGCGCTGTAGGCCAGCACTTGGCGGCTCGTGATGAATCCGTACAAAACGGCCACCAGTCCACATAAAATGGCGATAACTGTAACTGACATCAAAAATGCCCCTCCCTTGTTGAACAAACAGGTATACGGCTCGGCAGAATGCCGTGCCGGTTGAGCCATGGGAGCGGGTCTTTTATGTTCTTAGGGGACATGCCCCCCGACAAAAGGCAAGCTAGTCGGCGGTTTTCGAATATGCAAGCGCGAAGCGGCGGCGAACGGTGCTTATTTGGGGACAGAATGGTGATGCCAATAGCCGCCCTTGCTTTGTGCATCATGGGGCACGCCATCAAGCGTCAGTCGAATGTCCGTAAATCGTGCAAATTGTCCAATTTTTTGCGCCTCCACCGGCGGCATAAAGTCCACAGGCGCGGCGAACAGCAACGCATAATCATCGCCCCAGCGCAGCCGCCGGTCGGCATAATCCGCGCCCTCGCTTGCCAAATACGCCGCCAGCTCGCCTGCAATCGGCACAGCGGCGGAGTCAATGTGCACCGATAACCCACTCGCCTCCGCCATCCGCGCGGCGTCGAGTAGGAGGCCATCCGACACGTCCATCATCGCATGCGCGTGCGGGGCGAGCGCCTGTCCCTCCGCCAGCAAAGGATGCGGGCGGTGGAAGGCCGCGCGCAACCGTTCAGGCACCACCGTTTCATCGACGGTCGCATAATATCCCGCCA
>JBGSOJ010000140.1:0-10248 GCA_041739175.1 Sphingomonadaceae bacterium | reverse complement strand
CCCACCGGCGAGGACATAGGCCATGGCATCGCGGGCCAGTGGGGATTGTCGTTTCGGTTGCATTGCTCTCTCCCTTTTTTGGCCCTTATTGCGGCCGTTTGTCTATCCTTGATACTCCAGCATGATCGTCGAAAGCGGCGGCAGGCGGACAAACGCCGCGCCGTCCTTGGCCGTAACTTTGCCCATATTACCTTGCCCGCTGCCGCCATAATGCGCCGCGTCGCTGTTCAATATCTCACGCCAGTTACCGTCGTGTGGCAGGGGCAGGCGGTAATGGTCGTGGGAGGCGGGCGTCATGTTGGACACCAAGGCGATGGGCTTCGCATCGGGTGCCTTGCGCAGCCACGCGAATACCGACGCCAATGCATCATCGGCGACCAGCCATTCAAACCCTTCGCCCTCACAATCGCGGGCGTGCAGCGCGGGGTGGGTTTTATAGGCATGGTTTAGGTCGCGCACCCATTGCCTTATCCCATCATGCGCGGGCGCGGCGAGCAAGTCCCAATCCAATGCGCGGTCCTCCGCCCATTCGCGGCGTTGGGCAAATTCCTGCCCCATGAACAGCAATTTTTTGCCCGGATAACCCCACATCATGCCGTAATAAGCGCGCAAATTGGCGAATTTTTGCCAATCATCGCCGCTCATTTTGGTGAGCAGTGATCCCTTGCCATGCACCACCTCATCATGGCTCAACGGCAGGACGAAATTCTCACTGAATGCATAGACCAGGCCAAAGGTTATCTCATCATGGTGATGCCGCCGGTGGATCGGATCACGCGCCATATATTGCAATGTGTCGTGCATGAAGCCCATATTCCACTTGAAGCCGAAGCCAAGGTGCCGCCGGTCGCCGTCCTCAGCAGGATGCGACACGCCGGGCCAAGAGGTCGATTCCTCCGCCACGGTAAACACGCCCTTATGCGCGGCATAGATAGCGCGGTTCATAAAGCGCATGAAATCGACCGCCTCCCAATTCTCCCGCCCGCCGTCGCTGTTAGGAATCCATGCGTCGGCCTCACGGCTATAATCGCGGTAGAGCATGGAGGCGACCGCATCGACGCGCAGGCCATCGACATGATATTGCTCCGCCCAGAATAGGGCGTTGTTGACGAGGAAGCTGGCCACTTCGCGCCGCCCGAAATTGTAAATCGCGGTGTTCCAATCGGGGTGGAAGCCAAGGCGCGGGTCTTCGTGTTCGTACAGCGCAGTGCCGTCGAATTTGGCCAAGCCATGCTCATCGGTCGGGAAATGCGCGGGCACCCAATCGAGGAGCACGCCTAGCCCCGCCCTGTGCGCACCATCGACGAACCGTGCGAACCCCGCCACGTCGCCGAACCGCGCCGATGGAGCGTATAATCCGGTCGTCTGATACCCCCATGACGGGTCATAGGGATGCTCGGAAACCGGCAAAAACTCAATATGAGTGAAGCCCATATCGACGCAATAGGGGATAAGCTCCGCGGCCATTTGGTCCCATGTCTGGAACCAGCCATTGGCATCGCGCCGCCAGCTACCCGGGTGGACTTCATAAATCGAAATCGCCTCGCGCCGTGGGTCGCTGTTCGCCCAATGGGCGCGGTGGGCATCGTCGCCCCAATCCGGCTTGGCGGGCCGCGCCGTAATGCTGGCGGTGGCGGGGCGCAGTTCGCTGGCAAACGCAAACGGATCGGCTTTCAGCGGCAGCACCGTGCCATCACTGGCGGTGATTTGGTATTTGTAGGCGCGGCCCTCGGCAATGTCGGGGACGAAAATCTCCCACACGCCGATGTCCATCCGCTTGCGCATCACGTGCCGCCGCGCATCCCAATCGTTGAAGTCGCCCACCACGCTCACCCGCGCCGCATTGGGGGCCCAGACGGCAAAGTGCACGCCTTCCGCGCCCTCATGATGGATGATATGCGCGCCGATCTTATCGAACAGGCGCAAATGTGTGCCTTCGTTAATCAGGAAATCATCCATCGGACCGAGCACGGGGCCGAACGAATAGGCGTCGCTGTGCACCCACTCATGCCCGCCAGCAGTCGCCGCATAACGCAGCGGGCGCAGTTTCCCGCGCCCGTTCACCTTGCCCTCAAACAATCCGCGATCATCGACGCGGGTCAGAACGCCCTGCGACTTACCCGCATAATCAAACGCCTCCGCCGTTTCCGCGCCGGGGATAAACACACGCGCAAAGCGGCCCTTCGGCCCCTGATGCACGCCCAAAAGCGAAAACGGATCAGCATGCGTGCCGTTCAGCAAAGCATCGATGGCACGCATATCTGGTTTCATTTGACGCCCCAAATCTCGGTTGCATATTCGCTTATCGTGCGGTCGGATGAGAACCAGCCGACGTTGGCGATGTTCCGCACCGCTGCCGACCGCCATGCCTTTGGATCGTTCCAGCGGGCATCGACATCGCGCTGCGCCTTGGCATAGCCGTCGAAATCGGCGGCGACCATGAACCAGTCGTGGTCATACAGGCCGTTCATCAGATCGCGGTATCGGTGCGGGTCATCGGGGCTGAACACACCGGTGGCAATCGCGTTCACCGCCTGTGCCAGCTCGCGCGAGCCTTCAATAACGTCGCGCGGATTGTACCCATTGGCGCGTTTCGCCGCGACTTCTTCGGCAGTCAGGCCAAAGATGACGATGTTGTCATCGCCAACATGGTCCTTAATCTCAATATTCGCGCCATCCAAAGTGCCGATGGTGAGCGCGCCATTGAGCGCGAATTTCATATTGCCCGTGCCCGATGCCTCCATACCCGCGGTCGAAATTTGCTCTGACAAGTCGGCAGCGGGGATGATCTTTTCCGCCTTACTGACGTTATAATTCGGCACAAAGACGACTTTCAATAACTCACCCACCGACGGATCGTTGTTGACGCGGCGCGCAATGTCGTTGGTCAGTTTGATTATGAGTTTCGCATTGTGATAGCTCGACGCCGCTTTCCCGCCAAAGATTTTGACGCGCGGAGTCCAATCCTTTTCCGGATGGCTGCGGATTTGGTCATAGAGCGCCACCGTCTCAATCAAATTGAGCAGTTGGCGTTTATATTCGTGGATGCGCTTAATCTGCACATCGAATAACGCATCGGGGTCAAGCCGGATGCCCATGGTTTCACGAAGATACGCCGCCAACCGAACCTTGTTGGCACGCTTTACCTCATGCACCCGCTCCCCGAAGGCAGCGTCATCGGCAAAGGCGTTGAGCGCGGACAGCTTTGCCGCATCGTCAAGAAAATCCGGCCCGATGGCGTCCTTGATCAGGCTGGTCAGCCCCGGATTGCATTGTTGCAACCACCGGCGCGGCGTGACGCCGTTGGTTTTGTTGTTAATCCGCCCAGGATACATCGCGTGCAAATCGGCAAACACCGTTTGCTTCATGAGTTCGGTGTGCAAGGCGGCCACGCCGTTGACGCTGTGCGATCCGGCAAAGGCAAGGTTGGCCATGCGCACGCGCCGCTCACCGCCCTCATCAATCAACGATACCGCCGAAATCGCGCGGTCATCCATTGTGCCTGCCTTGCGCGCATCGCGTAGCAATTTGGCGTTAATGACATACACCAATTGCATATGACGCGGCAGAAGGCGCTCGAACAGCGGCAAGGGCCAGCTTTCCAACGCCTCTGGCAGCAACGTGTGGTTGGTGTAGCCAAAGGTGGCGCGGCAAATGTCCCACGCCTCGGCAATCGGAATGGCGTGATGGTCGATAAGAATGCGCATCAATTCCGCAACCGCCACGGCCGGATGCGTGTCGTTCAATTGAATGGCGGCCTTGTCGGGCAAGGTCCGGATGTCGCCATGATATTGGATATGGCGGCGCACTATGTCTTGGATTGAGGCGCTGGAGAAAAAATACTCCTGCCGCAGACGCAATTCCTGCCCCGCCGCGCTGCTGTCAGCGGGATAAAGAACGCGCACGAGCGATTCGGCGCGCACCTGTTCGGCCAAGGCGCCGCTGTGGTCGCCTGCATTGAAAGCGTCCAACCGGATTGGGTCCAACGCCTGCGCCGTCCAAAGCCGCAGCGTGTTGACCCGCTTTCCGCGCCAGCCGACAACGGGGGTATCCATGGCGATTGCCTCGACCCGTTCCTGCGGTGTCCAGACAATCGTGCCGTCATCCTTCGCCACAATTTCACCGCCGAAGCCGACAAGATAGGCGCTTTCCCGCCGCTCAAATTCCCACGGATTGCCATGCGCCAGCCAGTTTTCTGGCAGCTCAACCTGCCAACCGTCATCGATCCGTTGCCGGAACATGCCGTTCACATAACGGATGCCATAACCATAAGCGGGGATATTCAGGCTGGCGAGGCTTTCCATAAAGCACGCGGCAAGACGCCCAAGACCGCCGTTGCCCAAGGCCGCGTCAGGCTCGATTTCCTCAATCGCGGCAAGGTCAACGCCATAATGCGCCAACGCGGCGCGCATTTCCTCGCTGCGGTCCAAGTTGGCCAAGGCATCGCGCAATAAACGCCCGATCAGAAACTCCAGCGAGAGATAATAGACCCTTTTGCCGCCCTTTTCGATCACATCGCGGCTGGATTGCATCCAAAGCTCAACCACTTCATCGCGCACACACAGAGCGGCAGCGGCGAACCAGTCGTGTGGCTTTGCGGCGCGTTCATCTTTACCAATGCGGTGGATTAGCACATCGACCAAGCGGTCCTTCATGTCGGCCTTTTGAACAATATGCGGTGTTGGTGCTGTGGCCAAAATCTCTATCCCCTTTTGCGGCGCTTTCGCAAAGCCCTCATTCTTTTGACAGGGCTAGCATGGCGCGTGTGTTGCAACCAGTCCCCTCCCGCGATGAATAGCATTGCAAGTGTCGCATCCCCAATACGGCGCGCCCGCACAATTAATGGGCAGCATAACAGCACAAAATGGCTTGGCAATGCGCGTGACACCGATTTGTGGCTATCGTGTCACATACGCAAGGGATTGATTGCGTTGCCGCAACTGTCACTTGCCAGCACGCCGAAAACGTGATTGTAAGTAGTACAAACTAATTAAGGCGTAGGTGCGCTCAACGCCCTACATCATTAAGGAGAGGATTAGCTATGGCTTACAAGGCATTACAATTCCGTTCAACATTGGCGCTATCGGTCGCAGCGTTCGCCCTTTGCGCACCCGCCGGAGCGCTTGCACAATCGGCATCCGAAGACACCAACGCCGATGGCGAAATCATCGTCACCGCGCAAAAGCGCGAACAATCGCTTCAGGATGTATCGGTCGCCGTCTCCGCCGTGTCGGGTGACGATTTGGCCGAGGCTGGAATTTCCAACCTTCAGGATATTCAACAGGTTGTGCCGACGGTCACCTTCGGCAACGATTTTAACCAGGCGAAGGTTTTCATTCGCGGCGTCGGCGCGAACACATCCACCACGGGTTCCTCTACGGGCGTCGCTTTGCATGTCGATGGCGTCTATATCGCCCGCGCCGAAGCGCAATTGACCAGCCTGTTTGATCTGGAGCGTGTCGAGGTTCTGCGCGGACCGCAAGGCAGCCTTTATGGCCGGAACGCCGTCGGCGGCAGCATTAACCTGATCACGCGCAAGCCGAGCGAAACGCTGACCATGGATGCGCGATTCTCGTACGGGGATTATGATGCAATTAGCGCCGAAGCCGGCATCGGCGGACCCTTGCTTGGCGGAATCCTGTTCCGCGTCGCCGGTAAATTTGAAACCCGCGACGGCTATGGCGTTGACCCGTTCAACGGTTGGGAAGTTGACAACCTCGACCGCAAAATGGTTCGCGGCCAATTGCTTTTCCCCTTGGGCAGCAACGCCGATTTGACATTGGCGGGCGAGTATTTCCGGCAGTCGGATAACTCCGGCGGCGTCCATTACGCTGGCCCCGCGTTCCCCGGTGTCGCCCGCTTGCCAGAGCTGGGCGTCGGCGGATATGCCACCAACCCGCGCGATTTGGGCAGCGATGAGCCGCCATCGGTGAATACCGAAACCTATTCGTTCACCGGCACGCTGAACATCGGCCTGTCCGATAACCTTAGCTTCACGAACATTGCCAACTACCGCAAATTCGATACGCAATTGATCCAGGATTTGGACACCAGCGCGGTTGTCAACCAATTGCCGCGCGCCACCACGGTGCAAACACGGACGATTGATAGCGAGCAATATTCCAACGAAGCCCAATTCAAATGGGACAGCGCCGCCGTGAACGCCGTGCTTGGCCTTTATTATTTCAACGAAAAGCAACGCCCGCGCGACCAAGTGGGCTTGTCCAGCACCACGGGCATGGCGTCCAATGCGACGGTCCTTTTGACGCGGCCCACCGTCCGCGATGGCGTCTTTATTGGCCCGGGCGGCACGACATTGGCTGAGGCGTTGGAAATGTGCAACTTCTCCGCGCCCAACTTCCCGAACCGCGTGTGCCTGAAATCCAAATTGGATACCGAGGCGTACGCCGCGTTTGGACAAGTCAACCTTGATCTTGGCGAAATCGCGGGTCTTAATGGCGTGTCGTTGAAATTGGGCGGCCGCTACAGCCAAGAGAAAGTGAGCAGCGCCAACCCATCGATCATCATGACCGCTAACGCCAACCCCGCCGTGTCCACCGTGCTGGTCAACACCGAGGCAGCGACTTTCCGCGAACGCACATTTAAGGACTTCACCCCTGAAATCGGCCTGTCATGGGCGGCCAATGACGACATCCTGCTCTATTACACCTATTCCGAAGGGTTTAAGGCGGGTTCGGGCGAAAACGCCGCGGGCAGCACCACGATTGTGGACCCCGAAAAGGTGAAGAACCACGAAATCGGCGCGAAGATGCAATTCTTCGACCGGCGCGTGACGCTGAACATCGCGGGCTACACGTACAAGCTCGACGATTTGCAAATCAACAAGACCGTGGGCGGCGGCCCCGCTGGCTTTACGACGATCTTTGAGAATGCGGCGAAAACCAGCGCGACGGGGGTTGAGGTAGACTTCCTGGTCCGCCCTGTGGACAATTTCCGTTTCTCGGGCGGGGTGAGCTATACCGATAGCAAATACGATGATTTCATCACGCTTGACCCGCTTTACGCCCCGAACGTGGCGGTGCCGGGGCAACCGGCGTATAACCCGGTCACCAACCCAGACCTCACTGCGTTTGGTGCGCCGTGCCCCGCCGATGCGTTGAACGCAAATGCGCCGTGCAATATTCAGTTGGCAGGCAACCCAACGCGCAACTCGCCCAAATGGAGCTATTCGTTCCGCGCCGAATTGGATGTGCCGTTGGGCAACGCGGGCCTCATCACTGTGTCGGGCGATATGTACGGCAAAAGCGATGTGTACTTTACCGAGTTCATGCGGCTTCAGGAAGGCCAAGCGGCCTACACTTTGTTCGATGCGGGCGTCCGGTGGAGCAATGCCGATGAGAGTATCTATGTGCAAGGTTGGATCAAGAATATCGGCGATGAACTGCTGAAAAGCAGCACCTTTGCGATTTCGACCGGCCGTGTGATCGGCGTGACCTATCTGCCGCCGCGCACCTATGGCGTGGCTGTGGGCTTCCGCTTCTAAGCGGCACGTCCGACACAAAGACCCCACGCGGGCGGGCCGTCATCATGCGGTCCGCCCGTTTTTTATTGACAGCCCCGCCGCTCCCCCCGCATATCGCACGCCAGATGGTGCCGCGCCGTAACACGCGCGGCTAAGAGGGAAGCCGGTTCAAATCCGGCGCTGTGCCCGCAACTGTATGCCGGGAGCCTTCGCCTCAATACGCCACTGGCCGCCCGTCCGGGATGCTGGGAAGGTGAGGCGGATGGTGACGATCGGTAAGTCAGGAAACCTGCCATCGCGTCGTTCGTCCGGGGCCGGGTCCAGCCCATCGGGACAGGGGAATTTTCCTTTTCGTAACGACAGCAAAGCGCCCGTTCCGGCGCTTGGGGCTGCGTTTCTGCGCGTGCCAAGCGGGGCCGTCCTGTCGTTTGCCGCGCGCTGTTCCGGAGCCTGCGCGGGGGTTGAATAGGGGTTTATCCCATGAAGAAATATGTATTTTGCGCCACTGCTTTGTTGTCCATTTCCGCGCCCGTGATGGCGTCGGAGGGGGAGCAGGAGCAGGAGGAAAGGAAAACCTTTATTGTCGCGGACATCCGCATTCGTGACATCATCGTTACCGCCAATCGTGATCCGCGATCGGCCAGCTCAGTAGGCGAAAGCGTCAGCGTATTGGACGAGGCAACCATCACTGCCCGCCAATCGGTTGATGCTTTGCCCCTGCTTGCCTCCACCCCCGGCGTCACCTTTGCCCGCAATGGCGGCATCGGCGCGGCGTCCAGCATCTATATTCGCGGTGCGGAGGCCGACCAGACGGTCGTATTGTTCGACGGCGTTAAACTCACCGATCCGGCGGCGCCAGGCGGCGGCTATAATTTTGGTCCTTTGATGACCGGCGAAACCGGCACGATAGAGATCCAACGCGGCGCGGCGTCGGTGCTCTATGGCAGCCAAGCCATCGGCGGCGTCGTGCATTTTATCAGCCGCGATAGCTCCGAACCACAAATCCGCGCCCGCGCCGAAGTTGGCAGCCGCGATTCCATCCTGACCAGCGGCGGCGTAGCGGGAGAGTTCGGCCCGCTCGCCGTCTCCACTGGCGTCACTTATGTCCGCACCGACGGCATCAGCGCCTTTGACGGCGGCAGCGAGGCCGACGGTTTTGAAAGCATCGGCGGGCAAGTGAGCGCGCGCCTGACCCTCTCCGACACGCTGTCCATCGATCTTCGCGGATTATATGCGGACAGCACGGCGGCCTATGACGGCTATCCCGCGCCCAATTTCGCCTATGCCGACGCGCCGTTGTTTGGCGACCGGACGGATTATTTGGGCTATGCGGGGGTGAACCTAAGCCTGTTCGATGGCAAATTCACTAACCGCCTTGGCGTCGCCGCGACCCGCATTGACCGGACGGATGAGGACCGCAGCGGGGCAACGCCCTTCGTCACCTTTGACGCCACCGGAAAGACGACGCGCTTGGAATATCAGGGCGGCTATGACGCAGGGATGGCGAAATTCACTTTCGGCGCGGAACGGGAGGAAAGCAGCTACCGCACCGAAGGGTTCGGCAGCGTAGAGACCGCCGACGCATGGGTGAATTCCGCTTATGCCCAAGTGACGGTAGAGCCGGTGAGCGACCTTCACATAACCGGCGGCGCGCGCTTTGACGATCATAAGGCATTCGGCGCACAGACTATCTTCGCGGGCAGCATGGCTTATTCCCCAAATTCTGGCGACACCCAATTGCGCGCCAGTTTCGGCGAAGGTTTCAAAGCCCCGTCGCTGTTCCAGCTCTACAGCCAATATGGCAATGAAGCGCTTGCCCCCGAAACTGCGCAAAGCTGGGATGTGGGGGTGACGCAGCAATTTTTGGACGGACGGGCGGAGGTGTCGGCCACCTATTTCCAACGCGATTCCAAGAACCTCATTGCCTATATCGGATGCTTCATGGACCCCAATCCGATTTGCGTGGGTCGCCCATTTGGCACTTATGACAACGTCGCCAAGGCCAGCGCAAAAGGCATCGAAATCGGCCTGACCCTGCGTCCCGCCGATGGGTTCACGCTCGCCGCCAATTATACCCACACCAACGCGCGCGATGAAGTCAGCGGCCTTCGCCTCGCCCGCCGCCCGGCCGATGTTGTGAACCTGAACATGGATTACACCGCGCCCTTTGGCCTGTCGGTTGGGGTCGGCGTGCAAATGAGCGGCGACCGCTTCGACGATGCCGCGAACACGCGGGCGTTGGATGGCTACACGCTTACCGATGTGCGGGCGAGTGTCCCCGTCACCGACAACATCGAACTTTATGGCCGCGTTGAGAATCTGTTCGATGTCGATTACGCCACTGTCTATCAAAATGGGCAGGCGGGGCGCAGCGTGTTTGGCGGGGTGCGGGTGAGAATGTGAGGCCGATTAGCGCGCTTTGGCTGGCGGTCCTCGCCCTATTGCTGACCTCTTGCGGGGCGAAGCATGGGGCGGAGTCTGCGCCTCCCAAGGCGCGCCGGATTGTCTCCCTGGATTACTGCGCCGATCAATACGTAATGCATTTTGCACCGCGTGCAGCCATTGCCGCTGTATCCCCCAATGCGGCGCAAGATTTCTCATATTTGCGTGGGCAGGCGGCAGGCCTCCCCCATGTGCGTGCGCGCGCGGAGGATGTGCTCGCGCTGCGCCCCGATGTCGTCGTGCGCAGTTTTGGAGGCGAACCTGGGATTGACGCAGCGTTGGCGGCGGCGGGGGTAGAGGTGGTGCAAATGGGCTATCCGCAG
>JBGSOJ010000137.1:0-7262 GCA_041739175.1 Sphingomonadaceae bacterium | reverse complement strand
GCGAAGGGGTTTTTGCCGAGTGTGGGGCGATTGGAGCGCTATTGCTTGCCCGATGAAGACTATCGGATTGATACCGGCGTTGAAGAATGGTCGGTTATTTCGCCGCATTATGATCCCATGATCGCTAAAGTCATCGTTCATGGCGAAGACCGCGATGAGGCGAACTTGCTGTTGCTGGACGCATTGCAAGGGACCGCCGTTTGGCCGGTCAAATCCAATGCAGGGTTTCTGTTCCTAGCCGCAAATTCGGATGCGTTTCGGTCAGGCGATGTGACAACTGGCTTTATTGCGGAGCAAGGTGATGCTCTTATTCCTTCTGCTATACCTGATCCCGAGATATTGGGACAGGCGGGACGGCATTTGGTCGAAAAATTCAGCGATGATGTTCGGCACAGCCGCGATAATGAATTGCTGGAGGGTTTCCGGCTGAATGCGCCGTCAAGGAAAGCCTTGTTATTGCAATGCGACAGCGAAGCCTATGTCATTGCGAAAGTTCCTGATTTTGGCGGTGATGTTTATACATCTGGCTATGGCGACGATTCTTCCTTGGTTACGAAAAATGGGCAAAGTTTTGTTATAGGCTTGCCGCGATTCCAAGCCGGTGCAGCCGCAATGGGTGACGGCGCCATCCTCTCCCCCATGCCGGGCAAAATAATCGCGGTGGAGGTCGCGGCGGGCGATAGCGTGACCAAGGGGCAGAAACTCCTGACGCTCGAAGCCATGAAAATGGAGCACACCCTCACCGCGCCGTTCGATGGCGTCGTGGAGGAACTGAACTCCACGCCGGGCGCGCAGGTGCAGGTGGAGGCGGTACTCGCTCGGATCAAAGCGACCGAAGAGGTGACTTAACCGTTGGCGCATTTTCGGTTCCTGTTGGTTTCGCGTCATTGGAGATACTTCGCTTTGGCGTATGCAGTCGCTTGAATCGCAATCGGTCCTCTTCGATATCGCCATGGCGCTTTAGGGTTAAGTTGCAACGCGTTTATTGTTGGCGCTATGTTTCCTGTAGTCGAAGCGCCGTCGGAAAAAATAGGATGAATTAATGGGCCGCAAAATTTTACGATTAATCGGCTGGATCCTGTTGGCCGCTCTGCTTATTTTTGCGGTCCTATTGTGGCGCAATTGGGATACGGTGCAGCGTGTGTTTCTGGGCGGGTTGAAGGTGTATGAGACTAAAGCTCCCACCGACATGCCTGCAAATTTAACACGTCCGGCGATCTTAGTTTTCTCCAAAACTAATGCTTTCCGGCATGAAGAAGCCATTCCGGCGGCGGGCAAAATGTTTGATGCAATTGCTGCGAAAAACGGTTGGAGCATCTATCACACTGAAAATGGCGCGACTTTCTCCCCTGACATTCTCGCCAAATTCGATGTGGTGGTGTTTAGTAACGCCAGCGGCGATTTGTTTACTCCGGACCAAGAGGTCGCATTTAAGGGCTTCCTTGAAAACGGCGGCGGCTATGTCGGTATCCATGCGGCAGGTGACAATTCGCATAAGGATTGGAGTTGGTACATGACCGACATCATCGGCGCGACTTTCATTGGTCACCCGATGGACCCGCAATTCCAAAAGGCAACTATTCGCGTCGAGGACAAAAATAATCCCGCCACCGCGCATTTGGCCGACACTTGGGCGCGCACCGATGAATATTATAGCTTCGACAAAAGCCCGCGCAAAGATGGCGTGACGGTGCTCGCGACATTGGATGAGAGCACTTATAATCCGGGCGAGTTTTTCGGCACCAAATTGGCGATGGGTAAAGATCACCCGATCATTTGGACTCGCTGCGTCGGTCAAGGGCGGGTGCTGTATACCGCGCTGGGCCATACGGCTGCCTCTTTTAGTGAGCCGGAGAATGTACAAAGTCTGACCGGCGCGCTGGAATGGGCGATGCGGTTGAAGGGGGAGGGGTGTTCGCCGAACAAGGTCGATGCGGCGGCTCCTGCAAAACCTTAACGCGCCTGCAGTAATGCACCAGCTATGGTGCTCGGGCGATGGACATAATCATAATCTGATGAGGGGGTACGCCGTGGAAACCAAGACTTACAATAATAAAGCCTTGTTCTGGATATGCGTTGTAGCGCTGTTCACGGCGGCATTGGCGAATGCCATTCGCGCAGGGGCAGCAGGCGCAATGAAGGCGGCGTTGCTCGATCCGATTGATGCTGCGAGCAGTGGCGAGATGATTGGTACGGTGCTGGGCAATTCCTTCTTGGGCTTCGCGCTTAGCCTGCTGCTTATCAGCCCGTTATTGGACCGTTTCGGGGCGCGGCGGGTCATGTTGTTTGCTTCGGCATGTTTCGTTCTTGGGCCGGTGTTGGTGTTGTTGTCGGCCAGTGCGGGCGACAATGTGTTCGTGTTGCTCAATTTGGCGATGGTATTGTGGGGCTGCGGTTGGGGCGCGACGGAGGCGTCGATTAATCCTGTTACCGCAGCGCTTTATCCTGATGAAAAGACCGGGCGATTGAATGTGCTGCACGCGTGGTGGCCCGCAGGGATTGTTGTTGGCGGATTGTTGTCCGTGTTATTTTTCAATTCGCTCAATTTGGATCGGAAAGTGCTGGTCGCGTTGCCGATCATCCCCGGCTTGATCATGGGCATCTGGGCCGCGCGGCATGAGTTTCCGCCCACCGAAAGCACAGCGGCGGGAGTCTCGTTCAACGCCATGATGGCCGAACCGTTCAAGCGTCCGGGCTTTTGGATATTCTTCGCGATGATGTTCCTGACCGCATCGGCGGAGTTAGCGCCCGGTGCATGGGTCGATGTCGCGTTGACCAACAATGTTGGCATGAGCGGCATTCTGGTGCTGGTCTATGTTTCGGCGATCATGTTCATTATGCGGCATTTTGCGGGAGCATTGGATAAGAAATTTTCCGACATGGGCCTGTTGATGATCTGCACGGTGCCTGCCGCGATTGGATTGTGGTTGCTCAGCACGGCGAACTCGCCCGTCACCGCGTTGGTTGCTGCAACATTATGGGCATTGGGATAACTACCTGACAGGATCAAATTTCAAACATCGCATTGAAGCGATTGTAGAGCGATTCACTGAAATGCAGGATGACCTTAACCGTGAGCGCAAGGCCACGATGCGACTTTGGGCAAAGCGTGAAGCACAGATTCAAGGAGTAGTTGACACGACGGTTGGGATGTATGGTGATTTGCAGGGTATAGCGGGGCGAGCCATGCAGGAAATTCCAGCACTGGAGATGCCGCTGCTCGAAATTGGACAGGATGAATCTGCTTAAATTTGCGCAACGACGCTAAATGGACGAGGGAAGGGGTAGCAATAAGTCAGCCTGAACGAACGGCGGGCCCCGTGTTTGTGCCGACAAAAGCGGACTGTCGCCACTGTCCAACTAAGCCGACAATTAAAGTTCATGTTTCTTTGAGCTAAATTGTTCGCCTTCAAGGGTCACCAGGCTCTGCTGATAATGTCCCTCCCGCACGGTCCGGAAGTCGGGTCTGTTTGAAGTGTTTAGGATATAATAATGCAATCGAAACAATGTGCCCAAAAATGTGCTAGAATTGTGCCCAAGATTGTGCCATGATTCACAAATCCAGCGACGTGTAGTTTGTCTAAGCCGCTGCATAATCTAGGTTTCTTGCTCAACGGGGCAGGGCAAAATTAATTAGTCTCGGATCCTGTCTCCCCGACCAATGATCCGCAAAAATTGCCCCAAAAGACGAAAAGCCAATTAAGCTATCGTTAGTGGCCTTATATCCAATAATCCTCCGCCACTTCGGAATATACAAAACTCCTGCTGCTTGGCGGGTCATTATAATTACCCTCGGCCCTAAATTCATCCATGCTAGCGACGCAGCTTACGCAAAAGACCAGCGTCGGAAACTCATCGGCCAAACATTCGAATATTGCTTCAGGGCAAGATCCTGATGTGTCAAATCCGAAGTGAAACTCCCCAGGCTTTTGACAAGCTGTATCGACCCCATTCCAAGTGGAATAGGGCTGACCAAGAGATGAGTGAGGCATTAAGGCCTGGAAATCGACAACGTCCTCATCAGTATATCCCTCAAATTCAAGGACTGAGCAGAGCTTTTTGAACCGATCAATCTCGGCTTGTGGTCCATTTATATAAATATGTATCCATATTTCGTTTGCGAACATTTCCTATCTCCAATGTTACGAATTTGATTGCCCGACATGCGGACATAATTTGTGCTTCACAATTGGGGGGGGTAGGAGGTCCGGTGGAATTCGGCTTGTGCGATGTGCCAACCAAAATGCGATTGCCGCCAAGTGATGAGAAGCTCAGCATCACAACGGCATCTCAACAGAAATTTCCCAATGATTTGAGTGCCCATCTTCGGTGTCTATGGGGCACCATAATCCCAATCGTGAATTGGGATAGCCGACATTTCCCCCGAACGGATGTCACTTCGCCATACTGCGTAGCGGAAGCACAGCTATTGGGTTGCATTCCAAAACTTTGTCGCTTGCCTGCTTGTCCCGACGCACGATAATGACCATTTGTCCGGTTCACCATTGGAAAGCAAGCAAGCCTATGACCACTACCGATACCTCTGTCCTGTTTCAGCCATTCACGCTTAAAAATATGACGTTGCCCAACCGCATTGTCATGGCGCCGATGACACGCAACTTTTCCCCCGGCGGCGTTCCGGGCGCAAATGTGGCCGACTATTACCGCCGCCGCGCCGCTGCCGATGTTGGTTTGATTGTGACGGAGGGAACGACGATTGCCCGGCCTGAGGCGGCTAACCATCCTGCGATTCCGCATTTCCATGGCGAGGCTGCACTCGCCGGATGGCAGAATGTCGTCAATGCGGTGCATGACGCAGGCGGTAAAATCGCGCCGCAAATCTGGCACACTGGCGCTGTTCGCGCGCAGTCGCCCGACGCGCCGCGCCCGGGGGAACCCGAAGGTCCCTCTGGCTTGCTCGCCCCCGGCAAGCCCAATGGCAAAGCCATGACCGAAGAGGACATTGCCGACACCATCGCCGCCTTTGCCAGCGCGGCGGGCGATGCCGTGCGCATGGGGTTCGACACGGTCGAAATCCACGGCGCGCATGGATATTTGATCGACCAGTTTTTCTGGGACGAAACCAACACTCGCACCGATCAATGGGGCGGTAAAACGGTGCCCGAGCGTGCGCGCTTTGCGGTTGAGGTCGTTAAGGCTGTACGCGCCGCGATGGGCAATGACACCCCGCTGATCCTGCGCGTTTCGCAATGGAAGCAGCAGGATTACGAAGCCCGCCTTGCCACTACGCCCGACGATATGACCGCTTGGCTTGCGCCCTTGGTTGAGGCCGGCGTGGATATTTTGCATTGCTCACAACGCCGGTTCTGGGAACCTGAGTTCGCGGACATTGACGGCGAGGAAGGTTTGAACTTTGCCGGATGGGCAAAGAAGCTCACTGGCGCGCCGACGATTTCGGTGGGATCGGTTAGCCTCTCCAACGATTTCTTCCACAGCTTTGCTGGCCAAGGCGCGGAGAAAGTTAACCTTGATAAACTCATCGACCGCATGGAAAAAGGCGAGTTTGATATGATCGCCGTTGGCCGCGCGTTGATCAGCGATCCCGAATGGGCCGAAAAGGTAAAGTCGGGCAAGTTGGAAGAGTTGAGGGATTTTAGCGCCGCTGATTTGGGTGCTTTGGTCTAATAATCAGGCGGCGGGGCCATGGATAATTTTACGCATAGCCTCGCCGGTTGGGCCTTGGGGCAGGCGGGGCTAAAGCGCAAAACGCGCAAGGGCCTCGCCGCGCTTATCCTCGGCGCGAATTTGCCCGATTTGGATGTGTTTTTCGGTTGGTTTCCATGGGAGCCATTGGCAACGCATCGCGGGTGGACGCATAGCTTTGTCGGTGGTGTCGTGCTTTTGCCGCCCTTGCTGGCGCTGGCGCTTTACGCGCTCGACCGTTGGCAAGTGCAGCGCGGCGTGATTTTCAAAAGCGGGCTGGAAATGCATTTCGGCTGGCTGCTCGGGCTCTGTTTCTTTGGCGCGCTCACGCACCCGTTGCTCGATTTGCAAACCGTGTACGCGGTGCAATTGTTCAGCCCGCTGAGTATGGCGTGGCACCATGAGGAATCTTTGTTCATCATCGATGTCTGGCTATGGACTGGCATGGCGGCGGCGATTTGGCTGTCGCGAAGGCGGGAAAAGGTCGGCGGAAACTGGCGGCGACCCGCGCAAATTGCCATCGCAGCGGCGCTGACCTACATCACCGCCAACTGGGGACTAAGTGAGTATTCCAAGCATTTGGTGGCTGTGCGACAACCCGATGTGCGGGTGGAGCGGATTTTTACCGGCCACGAACCGGTGAAGTTTTGGACACGTGAAGTGATTGTGCGAGACGAAGCCGGTCGCATCGGCACCGGTGCGTTTTCACCCTTTGAAGGCTTTACGCCAGTGAGCGGTTGGCGGGCAGATAACCTCGACAATCCAATTGCTTGGCGGGCGCTAACCGACCCGTCGATCCGTGAATTTTCGCGTTGGTCGATTCTGCCAATGGCGCGCCTCCTCCTGCAAACACCGGCGCAAAGGGCGGCGTGTGAGCAGACCGTTAGGATCAATGATGCGCGATATTCGGACCCGCGCGCGGCGGCGGGTTTTACGCGTGAAGTGACCGTGAATCTTACCCCGCAGGAGTGTAAGCCATGACCACCCCCCACATCGTCTGGTTCCGGCGCGATCTCCGCGTTGCCGATCAAGCGGCGTTACGCGCGGCGGCAAAAGCAGGACCTGTCATTGCGGTTTACGTGCTCGACGATGAAACGCCCAAGTATCGCAAAATGGGCGGGGCTAGCCGTTGGTGGCTGCATCATAGCATTGCCTCGTTGGACTCGGACCTGCGCAAATTGGGCAGCCGCTTGATCCTGCGGCGCGGCGCGGCGGCGGAGGTCTTGGCCGATCTGGCGAAGGAAACCGGCGCGGCGGCGGTCCATGCTTTGCATCATTATGAGGGCTGGTGGCGCAACGCCGAGCGCGATTTGGCAAAGGGATTGGGTGATACGCCCTTGCGCCTCTACGATGGCCTCTACTTAACCCGCCCGGGCAGCATTACGAGCGTCAGCGGCGGGCAGTATAAAATCTACACCCCCTATTGGCGCGCGTTGTCCGCGCAGATGCCGCCGCCGGAGCCTTTGCCTGCGCCGGACAGCATCGCCGCGCCCGATACATGGCCGGCGGCCGATGCGTTGGCGGATTGGGGATTACTCCCCACCAGTCCCGATTGGGCAGGCGGGATGCGCGATATGTGGTCGCCGGGCGGCGCGGGC
>JBGSOJ010000130.1:0-17147 GCA_041739175.1 Sphingomonadaceae bacterium | reverse complement strand
GCCGCCGCCGAAGCGGAGGCGGCGCTGATGGTCGAAAAGGCGGGCGTCGACAGCGCCGCGCTGATTGCTCGACGTCAAAAAATGGCCGAAGAGAAGATCGCCGCAGCCGAGCGTAATGCCATCGCCGATTTGCGCGCGAAGACGGCAACCGCCGCTGCTATGGCGGCGCAGGCCTTGATTGCGCAGGGCCATACCGCCGACACCGATGCAAAAATCGTCGATTCAGCCATCGCACAATTGAACTAAGCAGATGGGCCAATCAGGCCCGTCGCCTTACTTGACGGGAGCGGTGGTTTGCACGTCTGCGAATCTCACCGCCCCGTGTGGGTGTTGCTCATAACACGAAATCGGCACTGGTTAAGCTATGCGCGCCGGTGAGTACGATCCAGAAATCAGCAACACCGTCGCCGTCCATATCACCCTGAATAAAGGTGCTGGTGGCATTCGTTTGATAGCGCAGCTGTCCCGCTGTGCCCGAAAACGCCGCGGTGCCGATAAATGCGAAGGCATCATCCGTCCCGCCCGCAATGGCATCGACCAAGGAAAGATCCAAGCTGTCACCCTGCGCCTGGCTGAAGTCATGGATAATATCCGCCGTCCCACTGGTCACGCCGCCAAAGTCGCCGTCATCAAAAACAAACCGGTCCGCGCCTGCTTCACCGTAAAGCCGGTCACGGCCAGCGCCACCGTTAATGACATCATTGCCATTGCCACCGTAGAGGAAGTCGTTCCCTGCCATCCCCGAAAGCGTGTTTGCGGCAGCGGTCCCAATTATCCGATTCGCCAACTCGTTGCCGGTTGCGTTTTGCGCGCTGCCATAAAGCGTCACATTCTCAACATTGGCGCTGAGCGCATGGTCGACATAGGCCTGAACAAAGTCCGTGCCTTGGCCCGCCAATTCGGTGATGGTGTCGAGCAAATCGACGATCTGGTAGGTGTCATTGCCCAGGCCGCCGTGGAGTGCGTCGCTGCCCGCGCCACCAATCAACCGGTCGTTGCCATTGCCACCGGTTAGCGTATCGTCGCCGCCCAGCCCAGCCAAAGTGTTTGCGCCAAGATTACCGGTGAGGACATTGGCCCCACTGTTGCCCGTTGCATTCACCGCCGCGCCACCGGTCAGCGTCAAATTTTCAAAGTGGTTGGCAATCGTCCATGTAACCGACGAATGGACCGTGTCGGTCCCTTGATTCGAAAGCTCGGTCACCACATCGGTGGCGATATTGACGAAATAGCTGTCGTTGCCCGCACCGCCAGCCATAGTGTCCGCGCCCGTTCCACCATCCAACACGTCATCGCCAGTGCCGCCGGTTAGCGCATCAACGCCCCCACGACCGATCAGGAAATCATTGCCATCGCCGCCAAACAATATGTCGTTAGAGTTTGAGGCGGTGATGCTGTCATCTCCGTCCTCGCCCGATAGCGTCGCGCCTGTGACCGGACCGGCAGTGGGCGCGTTGAAGTGGATGTCGGTGAGGCCCAAGACCTGACCAAATGAACGGCCATTGCTATAGTCGATTTCCAACCGATGCACGGGCCCTGCGATTGTCACCAAAACTGATCCGGTTGCGGAGGTAAAGCTGTCGCCCGTTTCCGATGCGGTGACTGTATTTCCAACCACGTTATCGTCACCATTGCCCGTGATGGCGACCGCCACGGCATTGCCCGCCACGTCAAAGGCGTTGATGGTAACGATATCCTGCCACCCGCCGGCATCAATTTCCAATATGCGGAAGGTGACGCCGGTGACTTCCGCATCGCCGCCAGCATCGGTGAAGACAATCGACAGGTTGGACGTCAGCCCAGCCTCTCCGCCGAATTCGCTATCCCCGCTAGTCGCATAAATCGACCCATTCTCAAACGGTTCGATACGGAGCGAATAGACATCGCTGACGGCGCGATAAGCGGCTGGCGTTGTGCCATATATATCCGCATCAATATGCGCCGTGATCGCGCCAATTGCCAAAGTCGCACCCGCCACCAAATCGCCGCTGGAAAAATCGGGGCTGGCCCAGCGCAGCACGCTATTGGGTTGATTGGCGATGATGACATCATTGCCGTCGCCCGCGTCGATCGTCGTCACACCGGGGGTGCGGAAAATCACATCGACGCCCGCCGTGCCCGACAGGCTGGTCTCCCCCGCCGAGGCATAAAGGCGCGCAAATTCAACCGCCAATGATCCTGTCAATATCGGCGCGGCGTCGGGATGCAGATCCAGATCGCGCACAATGATGTCAATTTGGACAAAGGGGTCGGTTTCCTCATCAATCAAAGCCCCCTGCCGCAAGAACAGCCGGTCGCCGACGATATAAAAGTCATCCCCGAATTCGGGGGTCAATTCAAAGCTGTAGCCGTTGGTCGAGCCATCGAGATCGAACACAATAATCTGTCCAACCTCAACATCGCCAAGGCGGTTGCTATGTTCGCTCACGCTTGCGGGAATGGACCCATCGCCAACCGTGCGCAGCGCAATTGCGGTCGGCGCATCCGGCCCATCGGTGACTTGTACAAAAAGGCTTTCGGTATGTTCCACCCCATTGGGATCAAGGAAAGTGACGCGCACGCTATGCGATTGGTACGTTTCCCAGTCCAAGGGCGCGGTGGTGACTAGGCGCCCTTGCGCATCAATGGTCAGATAATCGCTGCCGGTGTCATCCAACTGATTAAAAAACGGCTGATTGGGCGCGCTTAACACCTCAACCGATAGGACCGTAACACCCAACGCCGGGTCAAATCCCGTCGCGGTCAACCTGCCCAGAACTTGGCCAATCGCGCCGCTTTCGCGCACGACGGCGTCGAACGACAACTGCCGCCCGTCCAGGCCCAGAACATCGTTGGGCGTTACTTCGCCGCTAGAATCGACATTATAGCGACCGTCGTCGAACAAGAAACTGGTCGTGCCGATGATAATATCGGTTCCGTCGGGACCGCCGGGGCGCAGGTCGGTTATCGTGATGCTATCCGGATCGCCGCTGCCATAGCCGCCGTAACCACCATATCCTCCACCCCCATCGCCGGGGGTAAAGACGATGTCATAATCGGCGCGGCTGCCGCTAAACACAATGATGTCGCTGCCATCGGTGGTGATGGCATCATCGCCGCCATTGGCGATGATATAATCCTGAGAAAAATCCTCGAAATCCAGCGTGTCATTGCCCAATGTGTCATCGGTGCGTACAACATTGGTAATCGCGGTGGCGCTAAGAACGATATCCGTCTCGTAGGTCAGCCCCGCGCTGTCGGTTACCCGCACGCGCACCATATAGCTGCCCACGTTGGGGTCCAGAACGCCGCTTTCGCTGCGCCGCAACTGTTTGCCCGATAGGAAAAACAGGCCGTCGGCGTCGTCGATCAACTCAAAAGATGCCGTGTCACCTGCATCGGGATCAATCGCGCCAAGCAAGCCGATCAGTGACCCGCTGCTCAAGGCGTCGGTCAACTCGACATGCGGGCCTGTGCCCGTGATTTCTGTCGTACCCACCATAATACCGGTTGGAGCTGGCATGATTCGTTCCCCGCAATAGGCTGCTATTTCAGCAGCGAAAATCAAATGACATGAAAAACTTGATTATGGTTTGCGGCCCAGTTTCATTTTCATAACAATGTTTCGCTCATATGCCCAATGATTTCGGCTGGATCGCCAAGGGTCCGACGAAAATGTGGCGCTATTGCGCGAGCGGCTGTGTCTAAGTCCGCCGATTGCACGGCTGCTGTCAGTACTTCGGCAATGTCGCCAGCGGTAACGGCGCGGTCATTCGGAATGATTGCACCGGATTTCAGCGCGTTGATGGCATCTGCGGTTAGCCTTTTCTCCAAATCGACGGGCATTATCGCCATCGGCAACCCCACGGCCAAGGCGAAGGACGCCATGCCCAAACCCCCCGTCGTAACCAGCAGCCGCGATTGCGCCGCTATGTCCGATTGCGAGGCTGGCCTGTTGAGCACGCGAACGCCAGCCTCCCCCAACAGCTTTGCCCGATCGGTATGGATGCCGGGCAACCACGCGGTCACGGGCTGACCCGATTTCGCCACCTCAGCCAAGGCTTGGGCTAGGGACCGCGTCCGGTCGTCCGCCGCCGCGAAATAAGCGAAGATAGCGTCACCATCGCCGCGCAATCCAAGTTCCCCCGAAACGAACGGCGGCACCAGCGTGCGCGGCCCATTGCCGCGATAGGGGTCTAGCTCTGCAAATGTTGCGGGGCAATGGGCGTCCGCTTCCGCAATTTGCGTCAATCGGTCAAGGGGGGAGCGCCCAACATTGGATAATGCGCGGTTAACGACCTGCAAAAGGCTGGGTTCGGCAATCAAGGGAGCCGCCGCGCCGCGCCGCAATAATGGAAACGTCGGCAAATGATGCGGCGGAACCGTAAATCCTGTTCCGACCGCCAGTACCGGCACGCGGCCTCTGGCGGCGATCATGGCGGCGGGGGCGAAATCGGTGATGAGCAAATCGGGCCGTGCATCCCTGATCTGCTGATCCCAGCAACGCAACATATATTCCAAAACGCCCGAATCGTGCATGCCCACAGCCGCCAAAAGGTCACCCCAGCTCCGCTCTCCACGCAACAAGGGGACATTATTGTGCCGCAACAAACCTGGCCAAACCGGTGCTTGTCGGATTTCGGCAAAGCCAGGCTGACCCCTCCATTTGCGGAAACTATCGGGCCGCTGAACCCCGAGGCATAGGGTGTGACCGCGCGCCACCAGCTTTGTGGCAAGCTGCGCCAAGCGCACGGCATGGCCGCTGTTGAGACCCAATTCCCAGGCCAACAGAATTTTCGCCATCGTGCCGCACCTCCACCCTGTTGCCAAAAGCATTTTGACCGACGTCAATGACTGTGTCTTGCGTGCAGCCCATGGTGTCAATGGAGGTGGTTCCGAAAACAGTTAATCTCTGAAAGGAGAACCACAATGAAATCGTTATTATTGTCCGCATCGCAGGATGCAGGAACCGAGTCTCGGCTGCAATGTGCTTTGGATATTGCACGGCGCTGCGACGCGCATCTAATCTTGCTTCAGGTACAGCCTGCCCAAGACTATATGGCCATGGACATATTCGGCGGCGCGTATGTTATGGCCGATGTGTTGGCCAAAGCGACAATGGCTAATGCAGAAAATCGGCAAGTAATGGGCGAGCGCTTGGCCAACGAAGCGGTTCAATGGGATTGGCAAGATGGCACGGGTTACGCGGCGGATCTCTTGGTGGAATCCGCGCGCTTTGCTGACTTGATTGTCGTTTCGCTTGGCGAAGGTAATGACCAGGCGCCTTATGGTGCCAGCGTCGGCGCAATCGTACTGGATTCAGGCCGACCCGTTCTGGCGGTTCCGCACGTTTGCGGACGCATGGGCTTTGACCGCGCGATGATTGCGTACGACGGCAGCGGGGAGGCCGCCAACGCTATTCGCGGCGCTTTGCCATTGCTCCGATTGGCCGAGACATTGGTAATCGTTGAGGTTGAAGAGAAAAGCAGCGCCTTTCCAATGACCGATGCCGCCGCATATTTGGCCCGTCATGGCGTTTCATGCGAAATCCAATCTTTGCCGCGCACTTCGGAGGGTATTGCTGAGACCGTTTTGCATTTTGCCTCGGAATTTGCGCCGGATTATATCGTTATGGGTGCCTATGGCCACAGCCGGTGGCGGCAACGCCTATTTGGCGGTGTGACGCGCCATATGCTTGCCGAAGCCAACGTTCCATTGCTGTTGGCAAGCTGAGCTTGGAAATTTAGCGCGCCGGTGGGGCAGGGTACTCTTCGCTGCCCGACACCGTCGCGCTATTTCCGGCTTACTAGCCGCGCGTAATGATGAACGAAACCGTCGTCAATCAGGCGCTTAAGCCACCAGAATACGCGCCCAAACCCGGCAAAACGGCCATAAGATAATATGGCACGCCGATCGCCGCTGGCCAACAGATACAGCGTCTTTTCGGGTGGGTCATAGGACTGCATCGCCGCTCCGTTCACGCTGGCGATAATATTTGTGGCAAGCACCGGTCCCGCCTTCACTGCGTGCACGCCTGAGCGGGGCAGGGGGCGGTCTACGCGCTGGATAATGTCACCGGCGGCGAAGATATAAGGGTGCGAAACGCTGCGCAAATCGGCGCCAATGCGAACAAACCCGCGCGCATCGGTGGATAATCCCGACTGCGCCAACCAAGCCGGCGCTCGGCTGCCGGTTGCGGCAATGACCCAGTCGGCAGGAAAAAATTGCCCATTGGAGAGCATAACGCCGCCGTCCGCACCCACGGCGCGGCCGTTATGCACATCGATGCCCTTTTCGTTCAACAACAATGCGGCGCGGCGCTGAACACGCGGCGCGTGGCCGGGTAGCAGCCTGTCCTGATCGATGACCACGCCGATTGTGCTGGCGATCCTTGCCCTGCTAGCCGCTGCGGATGCCGCCAAAGCCAATTCTACACCGCCCGCGCCGCCGCCGATGACCAACAGCCTTAAATGCCCCGCCGCTTGCGCCGCACCCATTGCCGCCGACCAGCGCTGAATAAAGTCCTCAATAGGCCGCACGGTCAGCAATCGCTCGCCCAAGGCAGCAAATGGAGCGCTGTCATTCTCTCCGCCCGTCGCCAGCGATAAGATGTCGAAATTCAGGCGCTCGCCCGACGCCAATGTGATCTGGCGTTTATCGGCATCCAGCCCTGCAACCTTACCCTTTACGAACGGCACGCCCGCCGTCAGCGCCAATTTTTCACTGTCAATGAAAAGCGAATCGTAGGCAACAAGGCCCGCCATCCACGATGGCAGCATTCCCGAATAAGCCGTGCGTGGCGCGTCGCTGACCATGACATAATCCGCAACGCCTTTGCCATTATGCAAAATATGGGAAAGCACACCAAGATGCGCGTGGCCGCCGCCGGCCAACACTATTTTCGGATTGGATTCGGCCAAATCAGTGTTGTCCTTTTGGGGTTCTAAGAAAGCGGCGACAAAAGGTAGCGGCGTTTCGCCATCATTCCCTAATGGCCGATCAGGGCAAAAGCAATCAAAGCCGAATGCAGATGTTCATAACCTGCCTTACAACGTCAGCCGACCCGCCCGCTTTCGCTCACTTTTTCAACACGTTCGCGCCGAAATATGGCAAGAAACCGCAAATTCCTCGCCAGGCTCTAACATTACATGATCGCTATCATCGGCGGATGCGTTGAAACTGTTGGTCGTATGCGAGACGGGTTCGGCGCAGAAAAAACTTGCGTCCGCTGGCGTATAAATAACGGTATGACGAAGCGCGGGGCAGGGTTCGATTTCCGCCTCCAACCCGCGATCGGGCCATTGGATTACAATCGGGCCATCACGATTGAGATAGGCCGTGTCCACCGTGCGCGATGCAATCGGCTTGCCGCCCCAAAAATCGATCGCGCCATTGGATTGCCGACGGCCGATGGGCAAGCAATCGTCGTCAACGATGACCTCTGCGGTATGTAGCGCGTGCAAACGCGTTTGGCGGTTGCACGGGAATTGCGGATGGAAACCGAGGCCACAAGGCATCTGCGATTGCCCCAAATTCTTGACCGATAGCTCCATCAACAGGCCGTCGTCGGTTAGCGTAAAGCGCTGCGACGCGCTGTAAGGCCACGGCCAATCCGGCGCGCTATGATTGTGGGTAAGGTGCGCGGTCGTATGATCGGCAAAGACACTATCCCAGCGATCCAACCAGCCAAATCCGTGCAAGGGATGGGGATGCTCGCTACCCGGAAAATTTGGCTGCAAGGTGACGTCAAACCCGCTTGCGGAGAAGCGGCCATTTTTGATGCGGTTGGAAAATGGCACCAGTGGAAAGCTGGCCGTATCCAGAATGCCGGAGCCAACTCCGGGCCGAAAAATGGGCTGACCACGCCATGCAAACGCCATGATAGCCCCGCCGCGAGCGGGGTCTATCGATAGGGTATAGTCGCCGCTTTCAAGGGCAAGCATTAGAAACGGTTTATTAGATTTTCGCAATATTCTTGCCGCCCTGAACGCCGCTCAGGTGCGCTATTGGATTGTAACGCGTGGTCGGCAATTTGCGCCAAACTGGTATTGGGCGCGTGGATCATGCGTCCCAAGTCGCCCTGCCAACCGGCGTAACGCTCGGCACGGAAGGATTCCAGTGTGCCGTCCTCAAGGATCGCGGCGGCGCGCAGCAACGCCTTTGCCACTGTATCCACATCGCCGATGTGGCCATGGAACAGGTCGGCGGCATCCGTCGATGTGCGGCGGATCTTTGCATCAAAGTTAAATCCGCCATTGCCAAGGCCGTCGGCGCGCAGGATTTCCAGCATCGCCAAGGTCAACTCCTCCACCGAGTTGGGGAATTGGTCGGTGTCCCAACCATTTTGTGGATCGCCGCGGTTGGCGTCAATCGAACCCAAGATGCCGAGCGCGCGGGCCATTGCGATTTCATGCTCAAACGTATGGCCCGAAAGCGTCGCGTGGTTCGCTTCGATATTCACCTTCACTTCGTTTTCAAGACCAAAGCGTTTCAGGAAGGCATAAACCGTTTGCGTATCAAAATCATATTGATGCTTGGTCGGTTCATGCGGCTTTGGCTCAATCAGGATGCTGCCCGTAAAGCCAATCTTGTGCTTATGATCGACGACCAGCGATAGGAAGCGGCCAAAGTTTTCCTGCTCAATGCCGATTTCGGTGTTGAGGATGCTGTCATATCCTTCGCGGCCGCCCCATAGGACGTAGTTCGCGCCGCCCAGACGATGCGTTGCCTCCAACGCATCGCGCACTTGCAGGGCGGCCCAGGCGTAGACTTCGGGGTCGGGGTTGGTCGCCGCGCCGCACATATAGCGCGGGTCGCTGAACAGGTTTGCGGTGCCCCACAATAGCTTGCGGCCATGTTTCACCTGCAATTCTTCCAAATGGTCCACCGCCTCGGCAAAGCTGGCGCGGAAGGTGGCGGGTTCGTGGGCGTCGGCCATGACATCGACATCGTGGAAGCAATAGAAGGGCAGGTCGAGTTTCTCAACAAAAGCCAACGCCGCCTCCCGTTTTGCGCGCGCGTTCACGGCATCATTAGGGCCGACATGCCACGGGCGGTTGAATGTGCCCGCGCCGAACACATCGCTGCCCGGCCAGCAGAATGTGTGCCACATGCACACCGCAAAGCGCAGGTGTTCTTCCATCGTTTTGCCCATGACCACGCGGTCTTTGTCATACCAACGGTAGGCAAGGTCGTTCTTGGACTCCGGCCCTTCGTAACGGACGGTGTCGAATTCGGCAAAAAAGTCGGCTGACATTTTGATTCCCTTTATAGTGTGTGGATCGCCGCATAGGCGCGGCGGAATTTGTCTAATTTTGGAGCCAAACGATCGGTGAGCGATGCGTCGGGTTCCAATTCGGTCAGAATATCGGGGCGGGTACAGGCCTCGCTTGCGCTTGCGCCTGTCACGGCCATCATCGCCAGCTTTGCTGCGCCGAGCGACGGGCCGACTTCGCCGCCATCCAAATAGCGTAAGTTCGCGCCCAGTACGGAGGCCAAAATGGTGCCCCAATATTGCGACTTTGCGCCGCCGCCGATGACGCTTAGTACATCGACTTGCGTGCCCGCTTCGCGCAGGGCCGCCAACCCATCGGCATGGGCAAAGGCGACGCCTTCCAGTACAGCGGCGGCCATCCGCGCAGGATCGGTGTCGTGGCTAAGTCCCAGAAACGCGCCGCGTATATTGGGGTCGTTGTGCGGTGTCCGCTCCCCCGACAGATAAGGGAGAAACAATTCGGGGCCAGCGGCAGGGCCCACGCGTTCGGCCTGCGCCATAAACTCGGCGACATTAATGCCTGCCAAATTGGCCGCCCAATCAAGGCAGCTGGCCGCCGCCAAATGCACACTCATTTGATGCCATAGTCCGGGGAGGCAGTGGCAGAATGCGTGCACCGCGCGCGCTGAATTGGGCCGGAATTTGGCGGTCGCGACAAAAATAACGCCCGACGTGCCAAGTGAGAGGAACGCATCGCCATCGCTGGTTACGCCAACACCCGCTGCGCCTGCCGCATTGTCGCCGCCGCCGGCAACCACTGGAACGGCTTCCATGCCCCATCGCGTCGCTATTTCACCGCGCAAGGTTCCGGTCACCGCGTTGCCTTCATACAGGTTTGGCATGTGGTCACGGGTAAGACCCGTCGCGGCAAGCATTGCATCAGACCAATCACGCGCGCCAACATCAAGCCACAGCGTACCTGCGCTGTCCGACATATCGCTGGCCCTTTCACCCGTCATACAAAGCCGGACATAATCCTTCGGCAGGAGCACCGTTTCTATCTGGCCAAAGATGTCAGGCTCATGGTTGCGCACCCATGCTAGTTTCGGCGCCGTAAAGCCGGGCATCGCAAGATTGCCGGTAATTTCGCGCGAGGTCGGTACAGCCGCCTCGATTTCCGCGCATTCTGCCTGGCTACGGCCATCATTCCACAGAATTGCGGGGCGCAGTGGGCGATCATCCGCGCCCAACAATGTCGCACCGTGCATTTGCCCGGCCAAGCCGATTGCCTTGACGCCGCGGCGATGGTGAACGGGAATATTTAAAACGGCCTTCTGCGTGACATCCCACCACGCGTCGGGATCTTGCTCTGACCAAAGTTCCTTGGGGCGGGATACGGAGAGCGGCGCGTCGCCTTGAGCAACAACTGTCCCGGCGTCACTAATGATCACGGCCTTTACACCGGAAGTGCCAATGTCGATACCGAGATACATTCCCCACCCATGTCTTGCTTTAATTGAGAATCGCGTGTTAGCGCTATCAGATATAAAAATGCAACAAAGAATTGACTTCCCGACCGGCTCGGCGAATTTTAGCGGTGGAGTATGGAGGTGCCAATGGTCACACTAAAAAAATCCCGACGCCGGTCGACAAGCAGCCCGACAATCGCCGAAGTGTCAGCTTTGGCAGGCGTGTCGGCAATGACCGTTTCGCGGGTTATAAATGATGAAGCGCGCGTGAGAGAGGAGACGCGAACCCGCGTACAAGATGCCATTGCGACATTGGGGTATCGGCCAAACGCCGCCGCGCAGCAATTGGCGGGCGGGCAATTGTGCCGGATTGCATTATTATACAACAACCCCAGCTCGGCCTATTTAAGCGAGTTGCTAGTGGGCGTCTTGGATCAAGCGGCACAATCGGGCGCGGAGCTCATCGTTGAACAATTCGGCGACTCTGATGTTGCCAAAATCGCGCAAACATTGGTCGAGCAACGCATTGATGGCGTGATTTTGCCTCCACCGCTGAGCGACTCGGAGGATTTGCTAAGAAAGCTGGCGCAAGTCGAACTGCACGCAGCGATCATCGCGACGAACCGCGTGCATGAAAATTGCCACTCCATCGCGCTGGATGATGAGGCCGCAGCCTATGCGATGACCAGCTATCTTATCGGCAAGGGCCATCAACAGATTGGGTTTATTAAGGGCAACTCGAACCAAACCGCAACCAACCAACGTTCAAAAGGCTTCCAAAGAGCGCTGTCTGATCACGGACTGGTGGCGTTAGAAGCGCACATCGCCGACGGCGATTTCTCCTTCAAGTCCGGCGTGGTGGCGGCGGAAAAGATATTGAAGGGCGATCACTTGCCAACGGCGATCTTCGCCAGCAACGACGATATGGCCGCAGGGGTCGTCGCGACGGCGCACCGTTTCAATTTAAAAGTGCCTGAGCAATTGTCCGTGTGCGGTTTCGACGATACCTCAATGGCGGTGTCAACTTGGCCCGAACTGACAACCATCAAACAACCGGTCAGCAGTATGGCGCGGCTGGCCGTCGATTTGCTGGTAAAATCAATTAGCGGGCGGCGCGATGGCGACCCTTTCCCGACGCAAAATGCGATGCTGGACTTTGAATTGGTCGAGCGGAATTCGGTTTCGGCGCTCTTGAAAATGCCTTGACATTCGGCGCTATCCGACAAAGATAGCGCTAACACAAAAGATAACGGGAGGGTGAACGGACATGGCAACACACGCCACACACACATCACACGACGGGACGAATGTGCCCTTGGTTACCATGATTGTCGCGGTAGCGGCGATCGGCGGATTTCTTTTCGGTTTTGACAGCGGCGTTATCAACGGCACGGTCGATGGCCTTAAGCTGGCGTTCGGATCAGACGATGTCGCCACCGGATTTAATGTCGCCTCGATGCTGCTCGGCTGTGCCGCCGGTGCATTTGTTGCCGGTAAATTGTCGGATGTCATGGGCCGCCGCAATGTGCTTGTTCTTGCCGCGGTGTTTTTCATCATCAGCGCGTGGGGATCGGGTATCGCGGTCAGCTCGCCTGAGTTCATTGTCTACCGTGTTATCGGCGGTCTTGCGGTCGGTGCGGCGAGCGTCATTTCACCTGCCTACATCAGCGAAGTTTCGCCCGCCGTTATTCGCGGGCGCCTGTCCAGTGTTCAGCAGGTCATGATTATTGTTGGCCTGACGGCGGCGTTTTTATCCAACTATGTCCTCGCGGCAACCGCAGGTGCGTCAACCAGCATGTTTTGGTGGGGGTATGAGGCATGGCGGTGGATGTTCTGGATTGAGCTGATTCCAGCGGGGATTTTCCTCGTCGCGCTTTTCTTTGTACCCGAAAGCCCCCGCTTTTTGGTGGCAAAGGGCAAAGTCGCAGAAGCCAAAACGGTGCTGACGCGCTTGTTCGGGCCAACCGCCGCTGATGCGACCTTGCAGGAAATTCAACACAGCCTCGCCTCGGATCATCAACCGCGCTTTTCCGATTTGTTGGAAAAAGGCACCAGCAGAGTGCGAAAAATTGTATGGGTCGGCATTGGCCTTGCGGTGTTTCAGCAATTGGTTGGTATCAACATCGTGTTCTATTACGGCGCGGTGCTCTGGCAAGCGGTTGGCTTTAGTGAGAATGACGCGTTGCAAATCAACATTCTCAGCGGGGCGCTTTCCATTGCCGCTGTGTTGGTGTCGATTGCGGTGATTGACAAAATCGGGCGCAAGCCGCTGCTCACCATTGGCTCGGCGGGCATGGCAGTGACTCTTGCCATTGTTGCCTTCGCCTTTTCTGGCGCCAGCATCGTTGATGGTAAGCCGGTTATCTCCGACCAGGCGGGCGTCGTCGCGCTCATTGCCGCCAACGCCTATGTGATCTTCTTCAACTTTAGCTGGGGTCCCGTGATGTGGGTGATGTTGGGCGAGATGTTCCCCAATCAAATTCGTGGCTCCGGCCTAGCGATTAGCGGATTTGCGCAGTGGGTCGCGAATTTCGGCATCACCATGACATTCCCCATCATGCTGGCCGCGCCCGCGATTGGGCTGGCTGGAGCCTATGGGTTCTATGCCGCCTGCGCGCTGGTATCGTTGATCTTCGTCATCCGCGATGTACGGGAGACACGCGGCATGACGCTGGAAGAAATGAAGGGTTAAGGGATAATCGAGTGGGGTGCCGCCGCATACGGTGGCGCCCCGACGGCTGACCACCAAATGGTGGCGCACGAATAACACGGCATAGGAGAGTTGATATGAAGCGAGCGTTATGGCTGGTCTTACCCCTAATCATGGCAACCCCATATGCGGTAAGCGCCCAGACGCCGCCGCGCAGCCTGCCGGTGGGGCAATGCATCAACATGGGCAACAGCCTGGAATCCCCCAGTGAAAACGCATGGGGTGGAAAACCAATTGCCGCCGCCGATTTCAATAATATTGCAAAGGCCGGGTTTAAGTCGGTTCGTATTCCTGTCCGCTGGGACACGCATATGGGGAAAGAAGCGCCTTACACCGTTGATACGGCCTATATGCAACGCGTGCAGCAAGTGGTGAGCGAGGCGCAGGCGGCGGGACTAAATGTTATCCTCGACAGCCACCATTTTGAGGCAATGCACACGGACCCGATTGGCAACACGCCGCGCTACGCCGCGTTGTGGCGGCAAATTGGCGTCGCGTTTAAGGACTACCCGACCAAAAGCCTTTGGTTTGAGTTGGAAAACGAACCGCATGACAAATTCAACAACGCCAATTTGTTGGAGGTCCTAACCCCAGCCTTGGCGGCTTTGCGCGAAACCAATCCCGATCGCCCCGTGATTATCGGCGGCGAGTTTTGGAGCGGCATTGACTCGCTGGCGACGCTGGAATTGCCCAATGATCCCAACGTCTATCCGACATTTCATTATTATGAGCCGTTCAATTTCACGCATCAGGGCGCAACCTGGGTCGATCCTTCGCCGCCGCTTGGCCGTGCTTATGGGGCTGAGGATGATGCCGCGCGGTTGACCCGCGATGTGCAAAAGGTCCGCGATTACGCCGCGCGTTCGGGTGTAATGCCGTTCATTGGCGAAACTGGCGCGCATACCACGGTCAGCCTGCCGGAGCGGGTGAAGTATCACCGCGCCGTGACAGAAGCCTTCGCGCCATTGGGCATTGGCATGTGCGCGTGGGCCTATACCAACACCTTCGCGTTCTACGATGGCAAGACGCAGCAATGGCTGCCCGGTATGTTGGAGGCTTTTGGCCTTCCCGGCGCGGTCGGGCAGGCGGCGGCACAGGCCGCTCCCGCGCCACAACCGGCACCGCAATCCGCCCCGAAAGCAGCGGCAGAAAAGCAGCCGACGCCTGAATTGCAGGCGCTTGACGATAGCCTGCCGGGCGTGCTGATTAACGACCCCGCTGCTCTAAATTGGAGCATGTACGGCACCACGATGAGCACCAAGATCGTGAAATCCGCCAACATCCCCGGTGGCGGTGCGGCGGTGCAGTTTAAGGTCACGACGTTGGGCGTAAACGCCTATGACGCCGGGGCGAATGTGCCCATCCGCACGCCGCTTAAGGCGCAAACCGACTATGTCGCGGTGTTCTGGGCGCGCACCATTGCCTCCGACGCACCAGACAAGAAGGGCCGGATTAGCGCACGCTTTGGTCAGAATATCGCCCCTTATGCCGGTTTCGGCGACACCGTGTTGACCGTCGGACCCGATTGGCAACTTTACGAAGTCGCTGCGCGCGCCGACCGTGATATTGTAAAGGGGCAGGCGGTGCTCGGCCTGCAAGTCGCTGGCGCGCGGCAAACGATCGAAATCGGGCAAGTGATCATTGTCGAGGGCGTGCCATCGCTGAAAGCGAGTATGCTTGCCCCCGTTGCCGACCCCGAAATGCCGCCGCAATTGGCGGGTAAGGGTGTGCTCCTCAATGATCCCACAAAGCGCGATTGGGCGCTATTCGGGGCCAGCCAAAAGGCTACGCCGACGACCACCAATGTATACGGCCGCGTCGGTACATTGATGACGGTTAGCGCGGCGGGCGCAAACCCCTATGATGCGGGCGCATCAGTGCCGATTTCCGGAGCCATCGCCAGCGGCGACCGCATCCGCGTCGGCTTCTTGGCGCGCACGGTGTCGGCATCGACCCCCGATGGGCAGGGCCGCTTGGGCGTCCGTATTCAGCAAGGGTCGGCACCGTATGATGGCTTTGCCGACAACACGCTGACCATTGGGCCGAATTGGCGCTTGTATCAGTTCACTACCACCGCAACGATGGACTTGCCCGCAGGTACCGGGCAGTTCGGCTTGCACACCGCTGGTGCGGCCCAGGCAATTGAGGTTGGGCCGGTCTATATCATTAAGGAACCGGCCCCCGCGCAATGAACGATCCCGCCGCCGCCACACAAACCGCCCCCATACAAACCGCCCCTATACAAACGGTTGTCATCGTTGGCGGTGGCACCGCTGGCTGGATGACGGCGGCGGCGGCGGCGCGGTTCCTGAACGATGGGCAGCGACGGATTGTCCTGATCGAGTCCGACGAAATTGGTACCGTTGGCGTCGGGGAAGCGACCATCCCGCCGATCCGCGATTTTAACCGGATGCTCGGCATTGATGAGGCCGAGTTCCTGCGTGAGACGCAGGCCTCATTCAAATTGGGCATTGAGTTCGTGAATTGGGGCGCGATTGGCGAACGCTATCTGCACCCCTTTGGCGAACCGGGACATAATTTTGAGGGGATTGCCTTTCACCAATATTGGCTGAAACACCGGCACGACCCGCGCATCCTTGCATATCCCGACTATTTCATGACCAGCGCGGCGGTGCGTCATGGCCGCTATGCCCCGCCCAGCGGCGACCCGCGATCCCCGCTGAGCCAGATGGCGGCGGCCTACCATTTCGACGCCTCGCTTTATGCCGCCTTCCTGCGCCGCCGTGCGGAGGCGGGCGGGGTGACGCGGGTTGAAGGCCGGATTGGCCGCGTCGATCGGAACGCCGAAACTGGCCATGTCACCACGCTGCATCTGGAGGATGGACGAACCGTAAACGGTGATTTTTTCATCGATTGCTCCGGCTTTGGCAGCCTGCTGCTGGAGAAAGCGATGGAGGTCGGCTATCGTGATTGGTCGCATTGGTTGCCGTGTGATCGCGCGATGGCGGTGCCGACGGCGCGGATTGATCCGCTGATCCCCGCTACCCGCGCCACCGCGCACGGATTTGGCTGGCAATGGCGCATCCCATTGCAACACCGCACCGGCAACGGCATTGTCTGGTCGAGCCGCTATGCCGATGAGGAAGAGGCGCGGCAAACTTTGCTCGCGCATTTGGACGGTCCGCCGCTGGCCGAACCGCGCCCGATCCGCTTCACTGCAGGCGTGCGGGAGAAATTGTGGGAGGGCAATGTCGTTGCGCTGGGGCTGGCTGGCGGCTTTATCGAGCCGTTGGAATCCACCAGCATCCACCTCATTCAAACCGGCATAAACAAGCTGTTCTGGCTGTTCCCCGATATGCGGTTCAGCGCG
Source organism: Sphingomonadaceae bacterium (assembly GCA_041739175.1). Taxonomy (GTDB): domain Bacteria; phylum Pseudomonadota; class Alphaproteobacteria; order Sphingomonadales; family Sphingomonadaceae; genus JBGSSR01. The sequence continues at coordinate 444 of JBGSOJ010000130.1, read as the reverse complement.
GTGGAGCGGGACGAATATAACCGGTTGATGATCGACCAATATGAATATATCCGCGATTTCATCATCCTGCATTACAAGGCCACCGCGCGCGATGACACGCCGTTTTGGCGTGATCGCGCGGCGATGGATATTCCCGATAGTCTGGCACAAAAAATCGACCTGTTCCGCACCAAAGGACGCATTCGGCGGCTGGACCATGATATTTTTGGCGTCGCCAATTGGGCGGCGGTGTTGTTGGGGCAGAATATCATGCCCGATGGCTATGATCCCTTGGTCGATGCCACCCATGATGAGCCGATAATCGCGGCGATGGAAAAAATCGCGGCCACCTATGAGCGGCAGGCGTTGGCTTTGCCGACCCATGCCGATTACCTTAACGGTTTACGGCAACCGGCCTAGCGCCCATTATTAGACTTCGCTTTATAGCGGTTGGCTAAGTCCGCG
>JBGSOJ010000102.1:0-3998 GCA_041739175.1 Sphingomonadaceae bacterium | reverse complement strand
GGCGATGCGCGCCGACTTCGCGCTTGCCGCCAAAGAGGCCGCGGCGGGCAACCTCCCCGCCGCCGACGCCGCAATGGCCCGCGCAAGCAGCCAATGCGTGTCATGCCATGAAAGCTATCGCTTCGCCGTTCAATAGCCGCCGCGTTTTGTCGGGACGGCCGGTATTTGCGCTCTTGGACAACCGAGTTGTCGCGGACGATGGTCTGGTTCGAAAGATGGAGCGCCCCACGCCTTGCTTCCCAAACAGCGTCGGCGCAGGACATCCATACTAGCGCGCGGCGGTTCACGCGCGGCGGCGTATCGGGGTGACAGTCGGTGCGGAGGTGACTGTATCGTCCGCCTGGTGCCCAATTGCAAGCATATCGGATAACGCCGTCCGCAGAGTTTGATCTTCCAAAGCCACGCCCAGATTGGCGCGCACAAACCCCAATTTGTCACCGCAATCATAGCGCACGCCATCAAACGTCAATCCGTGGAAATTGCCATCATCAATCATCGCGGCCAGCGCATCGGTGAGTTGAATCTCACCGCCCGCGCCGGTCGCTTGGTTGGCGAGTACGGTCATCACCTCAGGCTGGATGATATACCGCCCCACAATGGCGAGATTGGACGGCGCATCGGCGGGCGCTGGCTTTTCCACCAGCCCTTGTATGCGCGTAAGACGGTCATTGCGGTGCGAGGGGTCGATGACGCCATATTTATGGGTTTCATTCGGCGCGACTTCTTGCACGCAAATGATGTTGCCGCCCATTTGGTCATAGGCAGTCATCATCTGGCTTAGGCAGCCTGTGCGCCCGCGCATCAAATCATCGGGGAGCAGCACAGCGAACGGCTCGTCGCCGATCATCTCACGCGCGCACCAAATCGCATGACCAAGGCCGAGCGGTTGCTGCTGCCGCACGTAAGAAATACTGCCCGGCGTGTAGCGCGTGGCGGCGAGCGGCGCGTCGCTTTTCCCGCGTGCGGCCAAGGTTGCCTCCAATTCGAACGCATGGTCGAAATGATCCTCCAGCGCCGATTTGCCGCGTCCGGTGACAAAGATGAAATGTTCAATCCCTGCCTCGCGCGCTTCATCCATTGCATATTGGATAAGCGGGCGATCAACGATGGTCAGCATTTCTTTCGGCATCGATTTGGTTGCGGGCAAAATGCGCGTGCCAAGGCCGGCGACGGGGAAAACGGCTTTGCGGATGGGTTTCTTGGTCATGGGTCTGGTCCTTATGGGTTGTGATGACGCCGGATGGCGGGTTCACAGCCAAAGATCGCAAAGACCGTGCCAATCGCGGATTTGTGAGGCTTAGCGGCGGATTCTGACGCGCCGCAGCCACCGCAATCGCATTTTGCAAAGCCCGCTTACGATGCCATTTTCCACCGCTCCAACTTACGGTAAAGCGTCGATGGGCTGACCCCCAATTCGGTTGCCGCCGTTGTCACGTTGCTGGCGTTGCGGTCAATCGCGCGCATGATGACGAGGCGTTCGACCTCATCCAAACTCATCCGGTCGAGCATTGCCATCATATCCGCGCCCGCGTCGTGTTGAGGCGATACCGCGCGCAACGCATCGGTGCGGGCGGGCTCAAGCCCCAACATATCGGGGCCAACCACTCCGCCGGGGTTTAGGATCGCGGCGCGGCGGATGCGGTTTTGCAACTCGCGCACATTGCCGGGCCATGCATAAGCGAGCAATGCAGCCTTCGCGGCGTCGGACAGGCCATTGAAACTCTTGCCTTCTTCTGCGCCGTATCGAGCCAAAAACACCTCGGCCAATTCCAACACATCGCGTTCGCGTTCGCGCAAGGGGGGCAAATCGATGGGGATGACCGATAGGCGATAATATAAATCCTCGCGAAACCGGCCTTCCGCGACCTCGCGCACGACATCGCGATTGGTGGCGCACACGATGCGGACATCAACCGCAATAGTCTTCGCGCTGCCCACCGGCTGAATGGTTTGCGTTTGCAGGAAGCGAAGCAATTTTACCTGCAACTTCAGGTCCATCTCGCAAATTTCGTCGAGGAACAACGTCCCCCCGTTCGCTTCCCGCACCGCGCCCAGACGGTCGGTGGTCGCGCCGGTGAAGGACCCTTTAAGATGCCCGAACAGTTCGGATTCCAGAAGGTTTTCGGGAATAGCGGCGCAATTTATGGCGATAAACGGGGCCTTCGCCCGTTTGCTTTGCGCTTGAATGGCTTCTGCGCCGACTTCTTTGCCCGTGCCGCTTTCGCCCGAAAGGAAAATGGAGGCGTTGCTGTCCGCGACTTGCTCAATCGCGCGATAGACGGCCTGCATTGCGATGCAGGAACCGACGAAACCATGGAAACTGTTGCCCGATCGTGCGGGCCTTTTAGCAGTCACCTTTGGCTGTTCGCCCTGCGCGGAGGCGACGCTCTTGAGCAAGGCGTCCTTGGTCACCGGCTTTACCAAAAAATCGCTTGCCCCGCTGCGCATGGCGGCGATGGCAACATTTGTTGAACCGGTCGCCGTCGCGATAATGACCGGCGTGTCGCCAAGCAGCGCCGCATATTCCGCCATAAAGCGTAAGCCGTCAATGTCGGGCAATTGTAAGTCCAACACAATCGCACAATAGCACCGATCCGCCATGCCAAGATAGGTGGCGGCCTCCGCCCCGCTGCCGGCCATGTCACAGACATAGCCCCCCGATTGTAAAAAGCTGGCATAGCTAATCGCCAGGCTATTCATATCTTCGACAATTAGGACACGATTGTCCCTATTTTTTTGCGTTGTCATGCCGCCAAAGTCCCCGCGCGGTCAATCGGGCGCAACTCAAAACCGGCGCGGTCCTGTTTGGCGTCGTCCATTGGAATGACATCATAGCCGCCACCGAAATGCTCAACACATTGCTCAATCAAGCCCAAGGCGAGGACGGCCATCGGTCGATGCGACTGATAATGGATGGTGGTTTGGCCATCATTATCCTCATGCCAAACACGCGGCGGGCGTGCATCGGGGTAGAGCACGGTCACATCGGTGTGAATATGCGACCCAACATGTGCCAATAGCTCCAAGGCATTGGTATAATGCCCCACGATGTCGGGATAAATCACCGTAAAGCGTTGAAAAAGATGGCGACCAAAGTAGCGACCCAAATCAGCCAGAGGTATCTTCATGCGGTCCGACGCTTTTTCCAAAATCATCAGCGCATGGGCGGCGGGGTAGTTCCCCGCGCGAATGAACACGCCGCCGTCGGGAAGCGCGCACTCCTGCAACACGGTATCGACAAAAAGATCGGATTCAATCTGTTCCAAATAGCGGAGCAGTTCGGTGAATATAATGCCCTTCATAATGCAAAGCCTTGATCATTGGATTTGCTGCATTATGCGAATCGGGCGTTTGCAAATTGCAAATTTTGTCACTGAAGCAGGCGACTAATCTTATAACCTACCGGAAAATTGGCGTTTTATAATTTGGCACAGTTCGTGCGTTTGCTTGGCGAAACGTAATTTACTGGAAAGCTACCTTATGAAAACCACGCTTGCCCTTTTGGCATTATCGTTGAGCCTGACCGCATGCGCAACGGGACCGACACCAATGAACGCACCCAATGCGGCGTGGATGCCGGAGCAATCACCGGACGCCGTTCTTGGTCAATGCCAGCCAAGCCAATACAATGCCTTGGCCGCTGCGCCTGAAATCGTCGGTTTGGAGCAAGTGGAAGCGGCGCAATTGCTGGGTCTTGAAGATCGCCTGACGAGCGGCGACGTGCTTGGTATTAAGATTGCAGGGGATAAGGGGCGCTTGTCCGGCGACTATGTTATTGGCCTTGACGGGCGCATCCGGATGGAGGGTGGGATCACCGTCCTGTTAAAGGGCATAACGGTTGCCAAGGCGCAGGACGCGGTGCGCAGCCAATTGCTGGGGTCCGGTCAAATTCGCAACTTGCCCGGCAATGTGCATGTGCAGATGGTCGAAACCGCCTCCGTTTCTGTGGCGGTGAGCGGCGCAACCTTCTTCCCCGGCCCCGTCCGCGTCGGTGAACG
>JBGSOJ010000063.1:0-1863 GCA_041739175.1 Sphingomonadaceae bacterium | reverse complement strand
CACCCTCCAAATGGTCGGGCAAATCGTTGGCGTGCAAAGAGGTCCGCGCGGCCATCATGCCGCACCCGATATCGACGCCCACGGCGGCCGGAATCACCGCGCCCTTAGTCGGGATGACCGAGCCTACGGTCGCGCCAATGCCGACATGGACGTCGGGCATTGCGGCCACGTGCTTAAAGATGAACGGCATCTGCGCCGCGCGCGAAAGCTGCGCCCGCGCCTTGTCATCCACGGGCACACCGCGCGTCCAGGATTTGATCGGCACGCCGTTTTCAACGGCCTGAAATTCGTAACTCGTGTTGGTCATGGCGACCTCCTCTAACAGCCTTGGCGGAATTTGGGGACGACCGGCCCATTCCGGCCGTCCCTTTTTCCGCAGCGTGTCAGGACTGTATCAACCTGACGCCTGTAACATTGCAGGGGGCGTGCCAGTTGGCGGGGTGGCGTGATGAAACTGTATAAATATCTGCTAAAAAACAATAAATATTGATTTTGGGAAAATGCGATCCGCCGAGCGGGGCCGCAAACCAAAGCCTTTTGTATCGCAAACGATAAAAATATATCATCGCATTATGAAACCAACAACCGTCATCGGCTTCCTTGGCTCCACCCTCGACGCGGCGAAATTTGGTCCATCGCGCTGGCACAAATGGCGGCCCACCGTTGGCGTGTGTATGCAGGAAGATCTGCGCGTTGATCGCTTCATCTTGCTGCACGGCGGCCTGCATCAGCGGCTTGCCGACCAGATCGGCGCCGATATCCGCGACATCTCGCCAGAGACGGAGGTTGTGCCGCACAGGCTCGACTTCGCCGACGCGTGGGATTTTGAGGAGGTGTACGGCAAATTGCTCGATTTTGCCCGCGCCTTCCCCTTCGATCCGGAGGAGGAGGAGTATCTTGTCCATATCACCACCGGCACGCACGTCGCGCAAATTTGCCTCTTCCTGCTGACCGAGGCACGCTATTTACCGGGGCGGTTGCTACAGACGCAGCCCCGACGCGGCGCGCCCGATGCCAAGGGGACATGGGCCGCCATCGACCTTGACCTCTCCCGATACGACAGCATCGCCACCCGCTTTGCCGATGCCAGCGCCGAGAGCGCCGAGTTCCTCAAAAGCGGCATTGCCACCCGCAACGCCGCGTTCAACGCAATGATTGCCGAAATCGAACACGTCGCGGGGCGCAGCAAAGCGCCGATTTTGCTCATGGGCCCCACCGGCGCAGGCAAGAGCCAGCTTGCGCGGAAGATTTACGAGCTAAAACGGTTACGCCACCAACTTGCTGGGCCGTTTGTGGAGGTCAATTGCGCGACGTTGAAAGGCGACGGCGCTATGTCGGCGCTATTAGGGCATAAAAAGGGCGCGTTCACCGGCGCCGTCGCCGACCGGCCCGGCCTTATCAAGGGCGCGGATAAGGGCATGTTGTTCCTCGACGAAATCGGCGAGCTTGGGCTGGACGAGCAGGCGATGATCCTGCGCGCGATAGAGGAGGGCCGGTTCCTGCCCGTTGGCGCAGACAAGGAGGCGCAAAGCCAATTCGGCCTCATTGCCGGTACCAACCGCAATTTGGCGGCGGAGGTCGCGGCGGGGCGGTTCCGGGAGGATCTGTTTGCGCGGCTCAACCTTTGGACCTTCACTTTGCCTAGCCTTGCCGAACGGCGGGAGGATATTGAGCCGAACCTTGACTATGAACTGGAACGCTTTGCCGAACGGGAGGGGACGCGGGTGACGTTTAATCGGGAAGCGCGGGCGCTGTTCCTTTCCTTCGCCACCGGCGGCGCGGCGGCATGGCGCGGCAATTTCCGCGACTTGGCGGGCAGCGTGACGCGGATGGCAACGCTCTGCCACGGCGGCCGGATTGATG
>JBGSOJ010000095.1:0-6422 GCA_041739175.1 Sphingomonadaceae bacterium | reverse complement strand
TGGCGCAATCGCTCGGCCTCGTGCGCAGTCAGGCGGACGCCGATGCCACCCGCCCTGTGCCATGGATCGACGGCGGTGCGCGGCAAATCACCGTGTCGGAAACGGCGGGCAAGTCGGAATATGTCGCGCTCAACCTGCAAGCGAACAAAGCGCGCGGTGATGATGCCTATGCGTTCCGGCTATCCTATACTTTGTCCAGCCTGAAAAACGACACCGACGACATCAACTTCCGCGCCGCGAATGGCAATGATTTCAGCACCGAATGGGGCCCATCGGCAAACGATCGCCGCCATGTGATTTCCGCCGTTGGGTTCCTGTATCCCGTCGATGGCCTGAGCATCAGCATCGCTGGCCTGTTTCAATCGGGGCAGCCAGTGAACCTCGTTCCCGATGCCAGCCTGTTCGGGACGCAGGATTTGAACGGCGACGGCGCATCCTTTGGTGAAAATTACGTCGGCAATTCAGATCGCTATCCGGGCGTGGGGCGCAACTCTGCGCGTTTGCCTTGGTCGGCCACGGTCGATGTCGGCGTGCGTTATGCCATACCGACCGGCCTTGGTGAGATTGAGCTTAGCGCGGACATATTCAACCTGTTCAACGCGAACAATGAATCCGGCTTTGCCAATGCCGCGACCACGTCTAACCAGATACAATTCGGCGGCGGCGCTCCCTTTGTTCAGAGAAACGCAGGGCCGCCACGGCAATTCCAATTTGGCGCGGCGTGTAAATTTTAAGGGAACATAATGGCGGTTTTGCAACATTTTCAGGGGCTAATCGGCCTCATCGCCATTATCGGCATCGCCTTTGCCCTGTCCGAAAACCGCGCGTTGCGCCCGTCGTGGCGTTGGGTCGCGGGGGCGCTCCTCTTGCAAGTCGGCATTGCCCTTATCGTCACCCGCGTGCCGTTTGTCTGGACACTCGTCGGCTTTGCCAATGAAGCGGTCAGCGCGGTGGAGCGAGCGACATTGGTCGGGTCATCCTATATGTTTGGCTATACCGGCGGCGGGCCAATCCCGTTCGTTCTGAAGGACGGCGCGGAGCCGCCGCTTATAATCGCATTCCAAATCCTGCCGCTTATCATCACCCTGTCGGCGCTATCGGCATTGTTCTGGCATTGGGGCATCCTGCGCGCCGCCGTGCGCGGGTTGTCGTTCGTCTTGCGCAACACGATGGGGGTCAGCGGCGTCGTCGGCCTTGCTGGTGGGGCCAGCGTGTTCCTCGGCGTGGTAGAAGCTCCATTGGTGCTGCGCGCATGGTTGGGCCGCATGAACAGGGGCGAGTTCTTCATGGCGATGGTGCTCATCATGGCCACGATTTCCGGCGCATTGTTGGTGCTTTACGCCACCACCTTGGGTAAGACAGTGCCCAATGCTGTTGGGCATATGATTGTCGCATCGTTCATATCGCTCCCCGCCGCGCTCTTGATTGCGCGGATCATGGTGCCATCCGAGGGCGCCGCTTTGGCGGAGGATGCCGAGCCGGATCTGCGTTACGAAAACACGATGGACGCGCTCATTCGCGGCACGATGGAGGGGATGCAATTGGTGCTAGCCGTCATTGCGGTCATCATTGTTGTGTTCGCGCTCGTCAATTTGGTGGATCAGGCCTTGGCGATGCTGCCCTTGGTCGATGCCGCGCCGGTGACGCTCCGCCGCATATTCGGTTGGGCGTTCGCGCCGCTACTTTGGGCCATTGGCGTGCCGTGGGATCAGGCCCCGGCGGCGGGCGCGTTGATGGGGACGAAAGCGATATTGAACGAATATGTCGCCTATCTGGATATGGCCGCCTTACCCGCCGGAACCTTGGATACACGTAGTTCGCTGATAACCACCTACGCCCTGTCCGGTGTCGCCAACTTGGCCAGCGTTGGGTTGCTGATTTCCACCGTCGGCGCATTGGCCCCCGAACGGCGCGGCGATGTGGCGACCTTGGGCATGAAAAGCTGGCTTGCGGGCAATATGGCGACGTTGATGACAGGCGCAGTCATTGGGTTGGTGACGTGGTAGCCCGCCATGTTTGACGCCCGCCTACGCCCGATCATCGACCCGCCGCTTAATGCCATCGGCAGCGCATTGGCGCGGGCGGGGATTGGCGCGAATGCGGTGACGGTTTTCGGCGCGATTCTCGGCGTGGCGGCGGGTGTTGCCATAGCATGGGAGCATTACGGCCTCGCCCTTGCGCTTATCATCGCCAACCGCTTGGCCGATGGGTTGGATGGCGCCGTGGCGCGGGTGAGCGGCATCACCGACTTCGGCGGATATCTCGACAGCATCGCCGATTATCTATTCTACATCGCTGTGCCATTGGGCTTTGGTTTTGGCAACGCTACTAACACCGTCGCCGCCATGGTCCTCATCGGCGCGTTCACGCTAACGGCGGTTAGCTTCCTAGCCTTTGCTGCCATTGCCGCGAAACGGGGGGAGGATACCATTGCGCATGGCAAGAAAAGCTTTTTCTATAGCTCAGGCCTGATGGAAGGCGCAGAGACCATCGGCTTCTTTATCGCGTTTTGCGTGTGGCCCGCGCATTTTGCGACATTGGCGTTTGTGTTCGCCGCGCTTTGCCTGCTCACCGTCGTCCAACGGAGCCTGCTGGCAAGGCGGCAATTTTCCAATCCAAAACCAACGCAGGAGTAACAGTCATGCCCGTATTTCCCTCCATCGAAGGCGAACCCGCATTGGACAAAGTGTTCCGCCGCTTTCCACATTCGGTGATGCCTTTATTGGAATATCACGACCGCGTGTTGCGCGATCCGTCGCCGCTGACCGTGGCCGAGCGGGAATTGATTGCCGCTTATGTTTCGGGAACCAACGCCTGCACCTATTGTCATGGGGCGCACACAGTGGCGGCGGAGGCGTTTGGCATTGATCCGGTCTTGTTCGAAGGTTTAATGGATGACCTAAGCGGCAGCGCGGTGGACGAAAAGCTGAAACCGATTTTGGCCTATGTCGGCAAGCTCACGCTTACTCCGGCCAAAATGACGCAGGCGGATGCCGATGCGGTCTATGCCGCCGGATGGGAGGAACAGGCCCTATTCGATGCGATTTGCGTGTGCGCCTTGTTCAATTTCATGAACCGCATTGTTGAGGGTTCCGGCATAAAGGCCAATCCCTTGGCCGAGAGCGCCGAAACAAAAGCCGCCCGCCTTATCCGCATGGGCGGCGCAACCGATGATCCCCATCGCGGTGAGCGCACATATACCCGCATGGCAAAGGCCTTTGGCGCTTTAGAATAAGGGGGTCGCGTGCGCCAAACGTTCGTCGGATTTCGGATCCGGACGCACAGACACTATGTCCGCCCGTGCCTTTGCCTCAAAGTTAGCGCTGTTAAAACAGCAGTGTTCATCGCGCACGGCCATATAAGCAATGTCGGCGAAGCAGCAATTGCGATTGCCAATCCAATGATAGCCGGACTAACACTGACCCATGACCGGCACAGACGACAGAATCGAAACATTCATTGCCGAATGGGCGCTGACCGGCGGGTCCGAACTCGCCAATACGCAGAGCTTCGTCAACGGCCTATGCGCCATATTGGATATTGATCCGCCAAAGGGCAGCCGCACCGATGACGCGCATAACGACTATGTGTTCGAGCGCCGCGTGTTCCAGCGGGAGGCCGACGGCACGGAGAGCTTTGGCCGGATCGACGCCTACAAACGCCATTGTTTTATATTGGAGGCGAAACAAGGCAGCGATGCCGACCGCCGCGCCGCGGAACAGGGTGAGGCCGATTTCGACATCTTTGGTCAGACCGCCGCCACGCGGTTCAAACGCGGCACCGCCAAACGCGGCACGCCTGCCTGGTCAAAGGCGATGATTGAGGCGCGGGGTCAGGCCGAACGGTATGCCAAGGCATTGCCCATCGACCATGGATGGCCGCCGTTCCTGCTCGTCACCGATGTCGGCCATTGCATTGATGTCTATGCCGATTTCAGCGGCACCGGGAAGCAATATACGCAGTTCCCCGATGCTGCACGGTTCCGCATTGCGCTCACCGATTTGCGCGATGAGGATGTGCGCACCCGCCTTGCCACCATCTGGACCGACCCGCTTAGCCTTGACCCTTCAAAAGAATCGGCGCGGGTTACGCGGGAGATTGCGGGACATTTGGCGGAACTCAGCAAACGGCTGGAAAAGCGGGAGCAGGACCCGACCCGCGTTGCCGATTTCCTGATGCGGTGCCTGTTCACGATGTTTGCGGAGGATGTGGACCTTATCCCCGAAGGCAGCTTCACCGATTTCCTGACCCGTATGCAAAAACGGCCGGAGAATTTCGCCCCCAATTTGTCCTCCCTGTGGCAGGCGATGGATAAGGGCGGATTGGCCGGTGTGTTGGGGGAGGCAGGGGAAACCGTGCTGCGCTTCAATGGTTACCTGTTCAAGGACACCACCGCGATTGCGCTCAACGCAGATGAAATCGGCCTGTTGATTGAGGCATCAAAGCATAAGTGGAACCATGTCGAACCCGCAATTTTCGGCACCCTGTTGGAACGCGCATTGGATGGGAAGGACCGTGCAAAGCTGGGCGCGCATTATACCCCGCGGGCCTATGTGGAGCGCCTTGTCCTGCCCACCATCATGGAACCCCTGCGCGCCGATTGGGCGGGGGTGCAGGCGGCGGCGGGGCAGCTAATCGCGGCGGGTAAGGCAGACGAAGCCTATGCCGTCATCAACACATTTCATACGCAATTGGCGCAGACCAAGGTGCTGGACCCCGCGTGCGGGACAGGCAATTTCCTTTATGTCGCGCTGGCGCGGATGAAGGAGTTGGAGGGGGAGGTTCTGGGCCGGATGGCGGAACTCGCGCCAGAGGGCGAGAGCCAGTTGGTCGCCGAATTGTCCGGTTACACCATCACGCCGGAAAACTTCCTGGGCATCGAAATCAACCCGCGCGCGGCGGCGATTGCGCAATTGGTGTTGTGGATCGGATACCTGCAATGGCATTTCCGCGTCAATGGGGAGGGGAAGGTTCCGCCCGAACCCGTGCTGCGCGATGTGAAGACCATCGAAAACCGCGACGCCCTTATCACTTGGGATGCCAAAGTGGCGGAGGTGGATGCGCACGGCCACCCCCTCACCCGCTGGGACGGGGAGACGATGAAGGTCCATCCCGTCACGGGCAAGAACGTCCCCGATGAGGATGCGCAGGTGGCGGTGGAACGCTATGTCAATCCAAAGGCGGCGAAATGGCCAAAGGCGGATTTCATTGTCGGCAACCCGCCGTTTATTGGTGCGAAATATTTGCGCGAGCGGCTGGGCGGCGGCTATTTTGAGGCGTTGTTCAAGACCACCGATGTGCCCGAAAGCGCCGATTTCGTCATGCACTGGTGGGACAAAGCGGCGTTGGCCGTGCGCAATGCGAAAACGCGGCGCTTCGGCTTTGTCACCACGAACAGCATTACGCAGGTGTTCAGCAGGCGGGTGATTGCCAAGCATTTGGCGGCGAAGGACCGCATCAGCCTGTCCTTTGCCATTCCCAATCACCCGTGGGTCGATGAAAAAGACGGCGCGGCGGTGCGGATTGCCATGACCGTTGCGGCAAAGGGCAAAATGGAGGGGCGTGCTTTTGACGTAACCGACGAAAGCGGCGCGCCCGAAAACGTGCTGTTTGCCGAACAAAGCGGCGCGATTAGCAGCGATTTGCGGACGGGCGCGGATGTGTCCGGCACGGTTCCACTAAAGGCGAATGAAAAGCTCGCATCGCGTGGTGTGCAACTCATGGGCGATGGGTTCATCGTCACACCTGAGCAAGCGGTGGCCTTATCCTCCTCCCCTGAAAGAGAGGGGCTAAAGTTGGCCCCCATCCGCACTGGCGCGGCGGGGGAAAGCCAAGTTATTTTCGATTATCGCAACGGGCGCGATTTGGCATCCCGCCCGCGCGGGGTGCAGGTTATCGACCTCTATGGGTTAAGCGAGGCCGACGTTCGCCAATACTATCCGGCGGTGTATCAGCATGTCGCAACGACCGTAAAACCACACCGCGAACAGAACAGCCGCGCCAGCTATCGGGATAATTGGTGGCTATTTGGGGAGGCACGGTCGGAGCTACGCAAAGCCCTGCGCCCCCTCCCCCGCTACATCGCCACCATCGAAACCGCCAAGCATCGCGTGTTTCAATTCCTGCCCATATCGATTTTGCCCGACAACAAGTTGGCTTGCATCGCTTTGGACGACGCCTATTTTCTGGGCGTGCTATCAAGCCGGTTCCATGTGCCTTGGGCCATCGCCAGCGGTGGCAGGTTGGGGATGGGCGACGACCCCGTCTATGTAAAATCCCGCTGCTTCGACCCATTCCCCTTCCCCGCCGATGTCCCCGAACCGCTTAAGGCGCGCATTCGGGCGGAGGCGGAGGCTTTGGATGGCCTGCGCAAATCGGTGCTGGAAACCCATGCCGACTTGACGCTGACCGGCCTGTATAAT
>JBGSOJ010000323.1:0-3966 GCA_041739175.1 Sphingomonadaceae bacterium | reverse complement strand
CCCCGGGTTCCAGACCGAGCTTTTGGTGCCAGTGGTCAGCCCCGACACCAACGAAATCGCGCCGGGCAGCGTGCGCCGGATTGAGGTGCTGCGCGATGGCGCGTCGGCGATTTACGGCGCCGATGCCGTCGCGGGCGTGATTAACACGGTGCTGAAAGGCAATTTGAAAGGCGGCTTTATTGAGGCGGACTGGCGCGCGTCGGACGGCACCAGCCTGTATAGCACGCGGGTAACCGGCGGGCTGGGTTTTGACTTTGGCGGTGGTCGCGGCAATGTGACGCTCTACGGCGGCTATTATTTTGAAAATGGCCTCGACAACAAAAAGCGCGATTACGCGCGCGACGATGACCGCACCGCATTGGTCGCGGGAACCGATTTTGAGGACGATGCCTCGTTCAACAACCGCAACACCTTTGGCCCCTTTGGCCAGTTCGATATTCAGGCCCCGTCCAGCCGCACGCCGATTGGCGATGATGATTTCTATCTGCAACCCAGCAGCTTTGCCGGATGCGATTTTGATTTCGGCAATGGCCTGTGCGCGAACGCGGGCACGACGCCGACCACAGCGGTGCGGTACAACACCATTTTCGGCAACACATTGATCAGCAAGAAAAAACGCTACAACGCGATGGCGTTGATCAATTATGAGCTGACCGACAATATAGAGGCCTATTTTGAGGGCAGCTATTACCGCTCGGAAAATGAACGGCGCAACGATGCCTCCGCCATTTTAAGCGCGGTTCCGGTGGGTATTTCGCGCAATGCCTATTGGAACCCGTTCGGCGCGACGACGTTGCTGAATGGCGATCCCAATCCCAACCGCCTGCCCGGAACGACGATTGCCAGCGGCGGCGCGGATGTGATTATGGAACGCTATCGCTTTGTCGATGCGGGCAATCGCGGCGTGTTCGTGGATAAGGATTCCTATCGCCTCGTCGGCGGCTTTCGCGGGAATTTCGGCGATTGGGATTTCGACACTGGCTTTGTCTATTCCGAATCGAAAGTGACCGATTTGGAAACCAACCGCGTCTCGCTGACCGCGATGCAGGCGTCGATCAACCGCAACACCCCCGATGCCTATAACCCGTTCAACGGCGGTTGTGTGATGGGCGATCCCGGGCAAGGCGATTGCACGCCGAACCCCGATGCCGTGATCGACGCCTTCCGCATCGATGTCTACCGGCGCGGCGGGACCAGCCTGGCGCTGGCCGATTTTAAGATTAGCCGCGATGATCTGTTCACTCTGCCCGGCGGCAATTTGGGCGTTGCGGCGGGCATCGAATGGCGGCGCGAAACCTTCTTCGACGACCGCGATGACCGGCTAGACGGCACCATCACCTTCACCGACAGCGTGACCGGCGTGTTCAACGGCAGCGATGTCGCTGGGACCAGCCCCTCACCCGATACCGATGGGTCGCGCGTGGTCTATTCGGCCTTTGCCGAGATGTTCGTTCCCTTGGTTAGCCCGGATATGAATATCCCCTTGGTCGAATCGCTCGACCTGCAACTCGCCGGTCGCATTGAACGGTTTGAGGATATCAGCGCCACCGCCGTTGTGCCGCGCGTTGCCGCGTCGTGGACCGCTGTGCCGGGCGTGATGTTCCGCGGCGCATGGTCGCAAGGGTTCCGCGCGCCAAACCTGGTGCAGGTCAATGACGATGGCACCACGCGGTCGAACACCCGCGATGACTTCGTGGTATGTCAGGCACGTGTGGAACAGGGCACGTTGTCGGGCCTTGACGCTTGCCCGGGTCAGGGGGTCATCAGCTTCCGTTCGGGCGCGCGCGATCTGAAGCCGGAGGACAGCACCAGCATCAATCTGGGCATCGTGCTGGAACCCTCGTTCATCCCCGGCCTGACGCTAACCGCCGATTTTTGGCGCGTGAAGCAGACGGGGCTGGTCGGCACCTTTGGCGATGACAACGCCATTGCGCTGGACCTCTTGCGCCGGTTGAACGGCAGCACGAACCCCAATGTCATTCGCGCCGCGCCGACGGCGGACGACATTGCGCTTTTCACCGGAACCAGCCTTGCGCCGGCAGGCGCGATTATTCAGGTGCTTGACCCCTATCTGAACCTCGACAGCCGCGTGTCGAAGGGGTGGGATTTCGGCATGGTCTATGATGTGCCCGACTTTGGCGCAGGCGATTTCCGCCTGCGCGTGAACGCCGCGCGCCTGTCCAGCTTTGTACAGTCCGCCGGACCAAGTGGCGAGGAATTGCTCGCCGGGATAGCCGATGGCACCTTGCCCGCGGACGTGACCGTTGGCGGGCTGGGCGAATTGCTCGAAATCGACGGGCGGCCCAAATGGCGGGTCAGCGGGTCGATCAATTGGGACAACGGTCCGGTCGCGATCGGGGTGTATGGCCAATACACCGGCCAAGTTTGGGACACCAGCGTGGTGCGTGATGAGTTGTTGATATCCGATGATCCCAACGCCAATTTCTTCCGCGTCGATGATCAATTCACGATGAACCTTTCGATTTCGTACACGATCAACAACGACACCGCGCTGGACGGGACGCGGCTGCGCTTTGCGGTGAACAATGTGTTCGACGAAGCACCGCCGCTCGCCGATGAAACCTATGGTTTCTATAGCGAACTGTACACCGCGCGCGGGCGCGTGTTCCACATCGAACTGCGTAAGAAGTTCTAAAATGAAACGGCTGGCCCGACCGTCCATCCTATTGGCCGTCGGGCTGGCCGTTGCCTTAAGTGCGACGGGGGCGGCGATGGGGGTGCAGGCACAAACGCCTGCGCCCCCCATCACCTCTGCTGCGCCCAATGCACCGGCATGCCAAACGGCAAAGGCGCGCATCGCTTTCGATTTTGAGGGCGCGTCGCAATCGCGCTGTGTGGTGGAGGGGGAGACGGAGTTCACCATCCTTATCACCCCCGAACATGCGCCGCCGATTAACCCAAGCCCATGGTATGCCTTTCGCTACACAACCACGGGCAACGATCGCGTCACGATCAATCTGTCCTATTTGGGGGGCAAGCACCGCTATGACCCCAAATGGACGCCCAAATCCAATAGCGGCGTGACGCGCGAATTGGTGTGTACGACGAACGAGGACGCCTCGCGTGCCACAATGGTCGTCCCGCCGGGCGAGGCGATCGTCAGCGCGCAGGAAATGCGGGTGAGCGATGAAAACGAACGCGCGCTCCGCCGGTGGGCGGCGGCCCCCGATGCGAGGCGGATCGTGCTGGGCCAATCGCACGATGGCCGCGCGATAGAGGCGGTGCATTTGGGCAAGGCCGATGCGCCGAACCTGATCATCCTGTTGGGGCGGCAGCATCCGCCAGAGGTCACTGGCGCCTTCGCTATGGAGGCCTTTGTCGATCAGATTCTGGCGCTGTCCGCACGTGAGGCGCGGCCGCTTGCGGACTATCAATTGCTGATCGTGCCGATGCTGAACCCCGATGGCGTCGCGCGTGGGCATTGGCGCGCCAATTTGGGCGGGGTGGACTTAAACCGTGATTGGGGGGGCTTTACACAGCCCGAAACGCGCGCGGTGAAGGCTTGGCTGGACGCGCTGCCCGCTGGCGTCCGCCCCGTTTTGATGCTCGATTTCCATTCAACCAATCGCAATGTGTTTTATGTGCAGGGCGATGAGGCGACACGGGCGCAAACGCGCTTTTTGAAAAAATGGCTGGGCGGGAAGGAAAATCTCTACCCCGGCTACCCCTTCACCCTTGATCCGCGCAACGCCAACACGGGCGCTGGCACGACAAAGAATTGGTTCGCCGCGACCTATGCTATTCCGGCCTATACCTATGAAGTCGCCGACACCGCCGACCGCGCGGGCACCCGAACCGCCGCCGCCGGACTTGCCGACGCTTTGCCGGCTGCGCTGTCGGTGTTAAAGGAATGAACGACAGCCGCAATCGGGAATTGAAATGATCGCCATTCGCCGCATTTTCCTTTTGCTGTCCCTGCTGCTCATCGCCGCGCCCGCGATGGCG
>JBGSOJ010000314.1:0-2949 GCA_041739175.1 Sphingomonadaceae bacterium | reverse complement strand
CGCCATCGGCGCTGAAACTGGGGCAGCACCCGTGACCTGTGCGCGCGTCGGTTGACGCGATGCGGTAAGCCGCGCCACTTCTTTGGGCACCGCGCGCAGCACGATTTGGCGTTGCTTTTCTTTCGCCCGCCATGCCTTGCGCGCGGCGGCCTTTTCCTTGATCACTTCTCGCGGCGGCAACCAGCACGCGCTGAGCGTCAATGGCACGCACAGGGCAAGCAGCAAGGATAGGCGGCGAACGGTCATTGCGCAGTCCATCCTCCATCGACGCTGATGTTGGTGCCGGTGATGTTCGCCGCCGCTTCGCTACACAAAAACAAGGCAATGCCGCCGCATTGTTCGGGGGTAACAAAGCGCTTGGTCGGTTGCCGCTCCAGCAGGACATCGTTGATGACTTGATCGCGCGTTAGGCCGCGCGCCGCCATGGTGTCGGGGATTTGATTCTCAACCAAGGGCGTCCAGACATATCCGGGGCTGATGCAATTCACCGTAATGCCGGTCTCCGCTACCTCCAGCGCCGCGGTTTTGGTGAGGCCCGCGATGCCGTGCTTGGCGGCGACATAGGCGGCCTTAAACGGCGAAGCGGTAAGCGAATGCGCCGACGCCGTGGCAATGATCCGGCCCCAATTTTGCCCCTTCATATAGGGCAGGGCAAGCCGCATGGTGTGGAACGCGCTGGTCAGATTGAGCGCAATGATGGTGTCCCATTTCGCCACCGGAAAATCCTCAATCGGGGCAACATGCTGCATCCCGGCATTGTTGATAAGAATATCGACACCGCCGAAAAGATCGGCCACCTCTGCCATCATCCCCTCAATCGCGGCAACATCAGTCATGTCGGCGGCGCTGTAGTGCACTAATGGCGCGCCAGCCTCCGCAACGGCGGATTTGGCAGCGTTGATGGCATCATCATCACCGAAACCGTTAAGGACAATTTGCGCGCCTTCGCCCGCCAATGCCTTGGCATAGGCCAATCCAATGCCCGATGTGGAGCCAGTGATCAGCGCGGTTTTGCCTTGCAAAAACATGGGTAAGGGTCCTCCGATAGGCGATGATGGCGTATGCCGCACTTGCCGTCCTTAACGCTTTCAATGCAAGCGTTTTTGCGCCAATATGCCTCGCATTATGCAATTATTGAAAAGGGCCCTTTATGCGTCTTGATGATTTGGATCCGTCGAACAATGCCCGCGATTTGGGACGCGGCGGCGGTGGCGGCGGTTTCGGCGGCGGGGGAAGCGGGCTGTTCGGCTTGTTGTTCAGCCTGCTGCCGATGCTCTTGGGCCGCAAATTGGGCTGCGGCACGATCCTACTCATTGGCGTAATTGGCTTTTTCGTCATGTCCAGCGGCATGTTGCAATTCGGCAATGTCGCGGGCGGCGGTACGGAGCAGGCGTCGGGCAATGGGGCCGATGTCGCGTGCGATACGGCATCTGAATTGGAAAGCTGCCGCGCGCTGACCTCATTGGAGCAAACCTGGGGGCCAATATTTGCACAGCAGGGCGCGCAATTCCGCCCCGCCTCGCTCAATTTCTTCTCCGAATCGGGCAACTCCGGCTGCGGTGCGGCGCAGGCGGCGATGGGGCCATTCTATTGCCCGGCGGATGAGGGGATTTATATCGACACCAGCTTCTATCGTCAGATGGAGCAACAAATGGGCGCAGCAGGCGATGCCGCGCGATTGTATGTGATTGCGCACGAATATGGCCACCACATTCAAAAGCTGACCGGCGTTGCCGACCAAGTCCGCCGGGCACAAGCGCGGGCGAGCAAAGTGGACGGCAATGAATTGCAGGTGCGCATGGAGTTGCAGGCCGACTGCTACGCGGGCGTCTGGGTCGGGCGCAATGCCGACCGCGTCGAACCGGGCGATCTGGAAGAAGGTATGCGCGCCGCCAACGCCATCGGCGATGACACTTTGATGCGTCAGGCGGGCCAATCGGTGCGGCAGGAGAACTTCACCCACGGGTCCAGTGAGCAACGGATGCGCTGGCTGCGTAAGGGGATTCAAACCGCTGACGCGGCGCAATGCGATACTTTTGCTACGGCGCAATTATAGGGTGTGATACACACAAAGGCCGCTCCCAATTGGGGCGGCCTTGCGGGTTTAATCGACCAAAAACGATTCGCGCAGCTCGACCGCTTCCAGCATTTTGGCCCCCGCCATAAACACCGCGCCGCAACAGGCCGCGAACAAAAGATACCCGCCATAGCCGGGGTATTCGGTCAAATATTGCTCCCCCCGCTTGGTCGCACCCAGGCTGAGCGCGTAGACGACCATGTACACCTCAAAACGGGTTTTGATAATGAATAGGCGACCGAGTTTCTTGAGCATATTTCAAGTTAGGCAAAGCGCGTGCCAACGGCAAAAATGCGTCGATTTTACACCCTTGCGATTGGCAGATGTAAACTGGGGCGACGCTATTTGGTGAATGAGATTTTAACCACGAATTTGGTTTAGCGCGGCGGCGAGCGCAACGAACCCATCGACGCCCAGATTTTCCGCACGCAGCGTCTCCGCCACACCAATCGCGCGTAAGGCGTCGAGCGCGCCGGGGACGGATTTCAGGCTCTGCCGAAGCATCTTGCGCCGCTGGCCAAAGGCTGCGGCAGTGAGTGATTCCAACACCCGCGCGGACACGCCGTCGGGCATCGCCTTTGGCGTGATGTGCACCACCGCCGACATGACCTTGGGCGGCGGGGTAAAGGCGCTGCGGTGGACGGGCATGGCAAGCCGCGCAACGCTGCGCCATTGGCAGAGAACCGAGAGGCGACCATAGGCGTTATCGCCGACTTTGGCGACAATCCGGTCGGCAACCTCGCGCTGAAACATCAATGTTAAGGATTGCCAACACGGCGGCCAATCCTCCCCACTCATCCAATCAATCAGCAGCGCAGTGCCAACATTATAGGGCAAATTGGCGGCAATGTGATAGGGGCCATCAAACTGCT
>JBGSOJ010000301.1:0-3044 GCA_041739175.1 Sphingomonadaceae bacterium | reverse complement strand
CGCGCGCGCACCGGCACGGATGCCCGCCAAACGCCCTGTGCGTCGTCCCAGAGATGAGCAGCGTGATGAACAACGTGATGAGCAACATGATGATGCGCCCGCCATGCTTGACCTCGCCGTTCTGCCGCCTGCAATAGGTGGCGGTAGTACCGATGACGCGCCGGTGAAAAAGCCCCGCGCCCCACGCCGCCCCCGCAAGACCGAGGATACGGTGGAGGCCGCCGAATAATCGGTCGCTACTAAACAGTCAAACGGCGCGGCGGGACCATCCTGCCGCGCCTTTTTTGTGCGCGTGCCCTGCCCAAGCCTTGACGAAAGCCGCGCCCTGTCGCAACGCTTCGTCCTATGGAACATGCTGCACCCACGCTTACTTTATTCAACAGCCTGACCCGGCGGCTGGAGCCATTCGTCCCCATCCACGCGGGCGAGGCGCGCGTGTATAGCTGTGGCCCCACGGTCTATAATTATCCGCATATCGGCAATATGCGCGCCTATGTCTTTGCCGATACGCTGGGCCGCGCGCTGACCCATTTTGGCTATCGGCTGACGCACGTCATCAACATCACCGATGTCGGGCATTTGACCGATGATGCCGACGATGGTGAGGACAAGATGGAGCGGATGGCGGCCGAAAAGGCGCAGAGCATATGGGACATCGCGCGATATTATACTGAGGCCTATTGGGCGGACATAGGGGCGCTCAACATCCGAGGTCCTTATAAATCGGGCAAGCCGGAGGCCGCGCATTGGTCGATTGCGACGGACTATGTGCCGCAGATGATTGCGTTTGCCGAGGCGATTGCCGACCGGCATTGCTATCAATTGGACAGCGGCCTTTATTTCGATGTGTCCACGGTGGCGGATTATGGACGGTTGGCGCGCGCGCAGACCGAGGAGGGTGAAGGCCGGATCGCGGCGGTGGACGGCAAACGCAACGCCGCCGACTTCGCGATCTGGCGCACGACTCCCGCTGGCGAGAAACGGCAGATGGAGTGGCATTCGCCGTGGGGGAAGGGCGCCCCCGGCTGGCACCTAGAATGCTCGGTCATGAGCAAAGAATTGCTCGGCCTGCCGTTCGACATCCACACCGGCGGGATCGACCACCGCGAAATCCACCACCCCAATGAAATTGCGCAGAACCAGGCGATTTGCGGCTGCGGCGGTTTGGCGCAGGCGGAAAACAGCGGCGCGCGCTTTTGGATGCACAACAATTTCCTGATCGAACGCAGCGGCAAGATGAGCAAATCATCGGGCGAATTTTTGCGCGTGCAATTGCTGGTCGATAAAGGCTACCACCCGCTTGCCTATCGGTTGCTGTGCCTTCAGGCGCATTATCGGTCGGAATTGGAATTTAGCTGGGACGGGCTGTCGGCGGCGCTGACGCGGTTGAAGCGGATGCTAATCGCCGCGCAAAACCTGACCAATTTGGTCGGCGAATCGCATGAAATTGGCGAGGTTGCGGTGACGCACCCGAAATTGGTGCCGCTGCTCGATGCCTTTGATGCCGCGATGGCCGATGACCTCAACACCCCGCGCGCGCTGACGGTGTTTGAGGAGGCGTTGGCGGTGAAGAAAGTCCCTGCCGAACAGAAACTGTCTTTGCTGCATGTGATGAATGCGGTGTTGGGGCTTAAATTGTTTGACCTAGAGCGCACCGATTTGCGCCTGCGCCCTGCCGCCAGAACCGCCGATGAGGACGCGATTGCCGCGCTGCTCGACGCCCGCAAAACGGCGCGCGCGGAGAAGGATTTCGCCCGCTCCGATGCGCTGCGCGATGAATTGGCGGCACACGGCGTCGAGGTAATGGACGGCGACCCCTTGGGCTGGGAATGGAAATTGGGCGCATGACCGTTCTCGTCACCTCGGCCCTCATGCAGCCGCTGCTCGCGCCGTATTTGCCGCGTGAGATTGAGGCGCATTATTTCACGACAGCGGATCAGGCGCGCGACCTTGCCCCGCACGCCGACATCGGCTGGTTCGATATGTATGACAAGGCGGCGATGGCGGAGGTTGTGCGCGCCGCGACGAAGATGCGGTGGCTGAATACCATTTACGCCGGGCTGGACCATTTCCCCGTTGAGGCTCTGCAAGAACGCGGCGTCACCGTCACCAATGGCGTCGGCATCAACGCGGTGGCGGTGGCGGAATATGCGGTGATGGGGATGCTGACCCTCGCGAAAAGATACGACGAGGTTGTGCGCATGGCCGACCGGCACGAATGGCCGATTAGCCCTCCGGCACAGGGCATATTGGACGGCAGCCGCGCCATGGTGCTGGGCTATGGCGCGATTGGGCGGTTGATCGGCGACCGGCTACGCGCCTTTGGCGTCACCGTCACCGGCGTCACTCGCACCGCGCGGCCCGATGAGGGCCTGATCGGCATGGACGATTGGCGCGCCGCTTTGCCAAGCCAAGACTGGCTCATCATCGCCGTGCCCGCCACGCGCGATACACTCCATATGGTCGATGCCGATGCGTTAGCGGCACTGCCCAAAGGCGCGCATGTCGTCAATATCGCGCGCGGCGATTGTATTGACCAAGACGCGCTTGTCGCCGCGCTGACGGCCAAGCATATTGCGGGCGCGTTCCTTGACGTCGTCACGCCCGAACCGATGCCGCCCGAGCATCCGCTTTGGGATGTGAAGAACATCCTTTTCTCCATGCATTTGTCGGGCGTCACCCAAACCGGCATGTTTCAGCGCGGCGCGGCGCTGTTCCTGCGCAATGTGGTGGCGTTTCAGGCGGGTGCGCCGATGGAAAACCGCGTGGATTTGGCGTTGGGTTATTAGGCCCTAACCCCAATCTCGCCTATTGAACTGCCATGCAGGTTACACAATAAGACATTAATCCGTTGAACAACATAGGATTCGCGCAACATGGCCAATATAACAATGCTGGTATTCGCACGCGATGGTATCGATGTCATGCTGACCGATGCTGAGGCGATTCATCAGGCGTTTGCCTCGGGCGATATTCAGGTGGATACGCCGGTGACGTTGTATTTGTCCGACCGCAGCAGCCTGCATAAGCCCGCGGCACAGCAC
>JBGSOJ010000299.1:0-4283 GCA_041739175.1 Sphingomonadaceae bacterium | reverse complement strand
GGCTTTGGCGGTGATCGGGCCCAGCGGTTCCGGCAAGTCGAGCCTTACCCGCGGATTGGCCAACATCTGGCCGCCAGCGCGCGGCAGCATCCGGCTGGATGGCGCGCGGCTCGACCAATGGGCGCCCGAACGGCTGGGCAGCTTCACTGGCTATTTGCCGCAGGAAGTCGAACTTTTCGCAGGCACCGCCGCGCAAAATATTTCCCGTTTTGAGGAAAACGCACCGCCGGAACTCATCATTACGGCGGCGAAAAAGGCGGGCGTGCATGACATGATCCTGCAACTGCCCGATGGCTATGACACCGATTTGGGTGAGAATGGGGCAATTCTGTCCGCTGGGCAGCGGCAACGCGTGGCCTTGGCGCGCGCCTTGTTCCGCGACCCGTTCATGCTGCTGCTGGATGAACCCGACAGCAACCTTGACCCCGATGGCGAGGCCGCATTGATGCAGGCGATAACCGAAATCCGCAAGCGCGGCGGCATTGTCGTGGTGGTGACGCACCGCAAAACCCTGTTGTCGCGAGTCAGCCACCTGATGGTGCTGAAAGACGGGCAGCAACAGAGCTTTGGCCCGCGCGACGAAATCTGGAAAGCGCTACAAGAGGCGCAGGCGGAACGCACCGCCGTGCAAACGGCGCAAGATGCAGCGCGCAGCAATGGCGCGGTTCGCCCAAATGGCGCAGCGCCCACCAATGGGGCTGCACACCCCAACGGCGTGGTCATGCCCAGTGGCACGGCAAAGCCAAACGGCACGGTCAACAGCAATTTGAACGCGGCGCAATCTGCTGCACCCCATGGTCATAGTGGCACCACGCCAATGCCAAAAGCCGATCCTGTTGGCCCGATTGGGACGAAAAAGGCGGCTACAAAGCGACCGGTGCCCAAACCTCCCACGCCAGAAACGGGGGAGACGCCGCAATGAGTCCTCCCGATATGGGCGGAAACGCCCCCGACATGGGCGGCAGCAATCTGCCGATGGTCATCCCGCAACCGCAGGAAACGGTCGACGGCACATTGAAAAAGCGGGCCAATCGCGCGCTTTTGCTCGTGGCGTTCATGATTTTCGGCGTGTTCGGCCTGATGGCGTTCTTCCCGATTGAGGGTGCGGTAATGGCCACCGGCTCCGTCGCGGTCGAATCGCGCGTCAAAACCCTGTCCCATGCCAGCGGCGGCGTGTTATCAGCGATATATGTCAAAGAAGGCGACCGGGTTGAGGCTGGGCAAGAGTTGATGCGGCTTGACCCCACCATTATCCAATCCAGCGCCACCGTTGCCGATCTGGGGCGTGCGCAGTTGCTGGCCCGCAAAGCACGGCTTGAGGCGGTACGCGATGACGCCCCCAGCATCCGATTCCCCGTCGGCCTCGCCGATATGGGACCCGAAGGACGCCGGGCGATTGACCGTGAGCAACGGCAATTCACACTGGAACGCAACGAGCAAATCAGCACCGTCGGCCTGCTGCGCCAACGCGGGCAGCAATATCGCGAGCAAATCAACAGCTTCCGCGTGCAAATCAGCGCCGCGCAGGAGCAATTGGCGCTGATTGGCCCTGAGTTGGAGGGGCTGCGCACGCTGAAAGAACGCGGGTTGGTGACCATCAACCGGCTGAACATGATGGAACGTACCGCCGTTGAACTGAAGGCGCGCGTCGCATCTTTACAAGCGGACATCGCCAGCGCCGAGGCGCAAATTAGCCAGACCGAGGAACAGATGGTCGGCGCGCTGCAAACCCGCCGCGTTCAAGCGGCGACCGAGCTTGGCACCTTGGTATCGCAATTGACCGAATTGGAAGGGCGCTCGACCTCCGCCGATGACACCTTAAAGCGCACCATCATCCGCGCACCGCAATCGGGGGTGATCGACAATCTGGCCTATGCCACAGTGGGCAGCGCCGTGCCCCCTGCGCAGCCGATTGCCCGTATCGTGCCTGACGCTGACACATTGGTCATCGACGGGCAAGCGAGCCCGATGGATATTGATAATTTGCGTATCGGTCAGGATGTGCGCGTTCGGTTCTCCGTTCTGGAGGATCAAATGGCCCCCGAAATTGCCGGAAAGCTGATTTTTGTCGCGCCGGAGCGGATTACCGATCCCAACAGCGGCGTGGCCTATTTCCCCATCCGCGTTGAGGTTTCGGACGAAGAACTCGCCAAAATCGGTGGCCGCGATGCTGTGCGTGCGGGCCTGCCGGTTGAATTGTTCCTGACAACGGGCACGCGATCCATGCTGATGTATTTGGTGCAGCCGCTCATCAACCAACTGCGCCGCGCCATGCGTGAATAACAAGCGGGCAGAAATGCGTTGATATTCGCGGTGCTGGCGATGCCCCCTTGCGCCGCGCATGAACCTCGCTAAAAGCGGCCAATGGACAAGATACTCGTTCGCGGCGGCCGCGCGTTAAAGGGCCAAATTCCTATCTCCGGCGCAAAGAACAGCGCGCTAACCCTTCTGCCCTGCGCGCTGCTGACCGACGAGCCCGTGACGTTGCGCAATTTGCCGCGGCTTGCCGACATCGACGGGTTTCAGCATTTGATGAACCAATTCGGCGTCTCAACCAGCATCGCGGGCGCACGGCCGGAAGATTTTGGCCGCGTGATGACCTTGCAAGCGACGCGGATGACCAACAATGTCGCGCCATATGATCTGGTGCGCAAAATGCGCGCGTCGATTTTGGTGCTTGGCCCCTTGCTCGCGCGGTGCGGCGAGGCGACGGTTAGCCTGCCCGGCGGTTGCGCAATTGGTAACCGGCCGATTGATTTGCATTTAAAGGCTTTGGAGGCATTCGGCGCGCAAATCGAACTTGCGGCGGGCTATGTTAAGGCAACCGCGCCCGGTGGCCGCATCCCCGGTGGCACCTATACTTTCCCCGTGGTGTCCGTCGGTGCGACGGAAAACGCGCTGATGGCGGCGTCATTAGCGAAGGGCACTTGCGTCCTGCACAATGCCGCGCGGGAACCGGAAATTGTCGATCTGTGCAATCTGCTCGTCGCCATGGGCGTGGAGATTGAGGGCATCGGCACCAGCGACCTGATCATCCACGGCAAGGACCGTCTACACGGCGCGACCTACCGCGTGATGAGCGACCGGATTGAGGCGGGCAGCTACGCCTGCGCCGCCGCGATCACGGGTGGCGATGTCGAATTGCTCGGCGCAAAGGCCAGCGAGATGGAGGCCACCGTAGGGGCCTTGCGCGCCGCCAATGTGCTGGTTGAAGAAACCAAAAATGGGCTGCGCGTCGCCGCCAATGGCCCGTTGCAGGCGGTGACATTGACCACCGCCCCTTACCCCGGTTTTGCCACCGATATGCAGGCGCAATTCATGGCGCTGCTGTGCATGGCGGAGGGGTCTAGCGTGCTGACCGAAACGATTTTCGAAAACCGTTATATGCATGTTCCGGAGCTTAACCGCATGGGCGCATTTATTGAGACCAAGGGGCGCAACGCGATTGTCCACGGGGTGAAAAAACTGACCGGCGCGCCGGTCATGGCCACCGACTTGCGCGCCTCGATGAGCTTGGTCATCGCCGGATTAGTGGCGGATGGCACGACCGAGGTATCGCGCCTCTATCACCTCGACCGCGGCTATGAGCGGCTCGAAGAAAAGCTGCAACTCGTCGGAGCCGATGTGGAGCGGGTCGGGGCGGATTAGTGGTCGATAGCAGCAGAGTTTGGGATGCTTACGGGCACGCTATGGGAGCATCTCTTCGGCTTGAATTACTCATAAGACTGAGCAATTTAACCACTCAAATTGCAAACATTGAGCCGTTAAAATTGACTAATTTTTTTAATTATACATCGCAGTATGAGAATCTAAACGCTCGAGCGCAGAATGGAACATTCGGCCAAATCGTCATAAAGTTCAAAAATTTGCACGATCAATACATTACAGAGTTACTTGCAGAAGCATTGAACAATGCCTCGGACTTTAGAAATATGCTGGCACATTCATTCATAGTGGGGCGTTTAGGGTTTGCTAAATCTGAAGAAGGAATCGATATTATAGTAGCGGAGTGCAATTTATATCGTGATCATTTTGAAAGGATCGAAAATCACATGTCTAATATGAATTTTATTAATTGGGAGCTTTGGAACAAATCGATAGATTCTGGTCCAGAGATAATAAAAAAACATCCACTTTATGACTTAATAGCACCCGATACTTGATCATTAACGCCCCCGCCGAACCCACGCCCCCAACACAACCGCCACTCCCGCCGCGCCCCAAAGCGCCGCGATCCCCGCCCAGTGGTGCGCGAACGCGCCCATGATGCTGCCGCACAGCAG
>JBGSOJ010000286.1:0-1775 GCA_041739175.1 Sphingomonadaceae bacterium | reverse complement strand
CTGCTGTTCCGGCGCAAGCTCCGGCGGCTTCGGCAGGCCCCGCCAAGCCATAGCATCCTTGCGCCACACCGCGTCCCATTGCCCCGCTAACCCCTCGCAATTCTGCCATTGCCAAGCGGGCGGCGGCGCGGCACTATAGACGAAAGGCGGGGGCGCTTTGATATCGGCGATCACTCGTTAACGGCGCACCCTATCTGGTTGCGCCATATTGGGAGAGGAGAGAGCGCCGCGTGCCGTTAATGCCGCTCATCGTTGCAATTGGCTATGCCATTGCCCTGTTCGCTTTTGCGTCATGGGCAAACCGCGCCGATAATCAGCGGATGAAGCGCGTGCTGCGCCCGTCGGCCTACGCGCTGGCGATTGCGGTGTATTGCACCAGTTGGACCTATTATGGCGCGGTGGGCAGCGCGGTGTCCGATGGCTGGTCGTATCCGGCGATTTACCTCGGCCCGATTCTGGTGTTCGTCTTCGCCTTGCCGTTCCTGCGCCGGATGGTGGATGCGGTGAAGGCCGATGGCGCGAACAGCATTTCCGATTTCATCGGCGGCCGTTTCGGCAGCAGCGGCGGAGTCGCGGCGCTGGTCACGATCCTCGCGCTGTGCGGCACGATTCCCTATATCGCGCTGCAACTGCGATCGCTGAGCACCACCTTTGCCCTTATCAGCGGGCAGGGGGCGTCGGACCTGACGATGGCGGTGGCCGCCATTGGCCTTGCGCTGTTCGCGATGGTTTATGGCACGCGCCATTATCATGCGGCAAGCCGGAACGACGCCGTCTTGTTCGCGGTGGGGTTTGAATCCTTCCTGAAACTCGCCGCCTTGTTAAGCGTCGCGGCGATGGCGGCGCTGTTGCTGTTTCGGCTCGACGCTGCCGCTATCACCACCGCCAGCACAGCCTTTGCCGCCAATTTTGCCCCCGATACGATCAGCGCGGATTTCTTCATCATCACGCTTTTGTCGATGTCGGCGATTATCACTTTGCCGCGGCAATTTTATGTGACCGTGATTGAGGCGCAATCGAGTGAGGATGTCGCCCGCGCGCGGTGGCCGTTTGTCGCCTATCTGCTATTGATGATGCTGGTCGTGTTGCCGATTTCGGTCGCGGGGCTTGCCCTGCTGCCCGATGGCACGCGGCCTGATGTGTTCGTCCTGCAACTGCCCTTGGAGCAGGGGATGGGCGCGTTGGCGCTGTTTGTCTTTCTGGGCGGGTTTTCGGCGGCGACTGCGATGGTGCTGGTGGAGACGATTGCGCTGGCCACGATGATGTCGAACGATCTCATCGCGCCGCGCCTGCTCACCAACCCGCATCTGGCGAAGGAGCGCAATCTGGGCGATACGCTCTTGTTTGTCCGGCGCGGGTCGATTGCCTTTATCATGCTCGCCGCGCTCATCTGGGCCATCGGGATGCGCGATAATCAGGGGTTGGCGAGCATTGGCCTGATCGCCTTTGCCGCGATGGCGCAATTTGCCCCCGTGCTGATTATGGCGGTCATGGGCGGGGACCGCGACAGCATGGCGGCGAAGGTGTCGCTGTCGGTCGGTCTCATCGTGTGGATTTATACGCTCGCCCTGCCGCAGATTATGCCGTTGAACTGGCTCGCCGCGCTGGATGGGACTGCGATCGACCCCAATGGCTTGCTTGGCATTGATGGGCTAAGCCCGATTAGCCATGGGACGTTGTGGAGCCTTGGCGCGAATTTGCTGGCGTTTATCATTGTCACGATGCGCCGCGTGCAGCCGTCGGCCTTCCCCGCGTTGCTGCGCGACAGCCGGATG
>JBGSOJ010000229.1:0-2446 GCA_041739175.1 Sphingomonadaceae bacterium | reverse complement strand
GGGGCAGTTTGATGTGGTGGTGACGGGGAACCTCTTTGGCGACATTCTCTCCGACCAAGCCAGCATGTGCGTCGGTTCGATCGGCCTGCTGGCGTCGGCGTCCTTGGGCGAGGCTAGTAACGGCCACGGCACCATCGGCCTCTACGAACCCATCCACGGCAGCGCGCCGGATATTGCGGGACAGGGCAAAGCGAACCCGATGGCGATGATCCTCTCGCTTGCGATGTTGCTGCGCCACTCATTCGGCATGGAGGCGGAGGCCGCGCGGGTGGAAAGCGCGGTGGCCAAGGCGCTGGCCGATGGCGTGCTCGGCTTCGACCTTAATGGCAATATGGGCACCAGCGAAATCGGCGATGCCGTCTTAGCCCGCCTTTGACGCGGCGCTTCTCCCACGATAGGATACACGCATGAAGAAAACGACAGGCATGGACCGCGCCACCACCCGCAACTGGAAACCCGCGACGCAGGCCGTGCGCGGCGGCACGTGGCGGTCGGAGCATGGCGAGACGAGCGAGGCGTTGTTCCTCAATTCCGGCTTCACCTATAACGATGCGGAAACGGTCGCGGCGCGCTTCCGGCTCGAAGACCCCGGCATGACCTACTCGCGCATCCAAAACCCGACGGTGGCGATGCTGGAGGAGCGGATTGCGCTGATGGAGGGCGCAGAAGCCTGCCGGACGCAAGCAACCGGCATGGCGGCAATGACCACGGCGCTTTTGTGCCAATTGCAAACCGGCGACCATGTTGTCGCGGCAAAGGCGGCGTTCGGGTCGTGCCGTTGGCTGGTCGATAATCTGCTGCCCAAATTCGGGATTGAAACCACCGTCATTGATGCGTTCGACAATGCGCAGTGGGAGGCGGCAATCCGCCCGAATACGAAGGTTTTCTTCTTTGAGACGCCCGCCAATCCGACGATGGATATTGTTGATTTGACGTTCGTTTGCGGGCTGGCGCGCGCGCATGGGATTACCACGGTTGTCGATAACGCCTTTGCCACCGCCGCGTTGCAAAGGCCCATCGCGTTCGGCGCGGATGTCGTTGCTTATTCCGCGACGAAGCTGATGGACGGGCAAGGCCGCGTGATGGCGGGCGCGGTGTGCGGGACTGAGGCGTTCATCAACGATGTGCTGCTGCCGTTCCAACGCAACACGGGGCCGAATTTGGCATCGTTCAATGCGTGGGTTATCCTGAAATCATTGGAAACACTTGACCTGCGGGTGCAGCGGCATAGCGAGAATGCGCTTGCCGTAGGCAAATTCATGGAAAACCGCGTCGCGCGCATGATCCATCCCGGCCTGCCCAGCCATCCGCAACATGACCTTGCCATGCGGCAAATGAGCGCGTGCGGCGCGATTTTCGCGTTTGAAGTCGATGGTGGGCGGAGCCAAGCCCATGCTTTGCTAAACGCGCTGCAACTGATTGATATTTCGAACAATATCGGCGACACCAAAAGCCTGATGGTGCATCCCGCCTCCACCACGCACCACAATGTGGGGGAGGCCGTGCGCGCCGAAATGGGCGTGACCGAGGGGATGCTGCGCGTCAATATCGGGCTTGAGGATGTCGATGACCTTATCGCCGACATCGATCAGGCGCTGACTGCGGTGGGGCTTTAAACCATGCTCGACGCCTTCTTCCCCTATCGCGCGACCACCGATGGCGTGACCGTGCGCGTGGCCGCCTCGTTCCTGCCGGAGCAATCGGCGGTGCGACGGGGGCAGTGGTTTTGGGCGTATCATATCCGCATCGAAAATGGACGCGATGCGCCGGTTCAACTGCTCGCGCGGCATTGGAAAATCACCGATGGCAATGGTGAGATTACCTATGTCGATGGCGACGGCGTGGTGGGGGAGCAACCGTGGATTACCCCCGGCGGCGCGCATGATTATGTGTCCGGTTGCCCGTTGCCGACGGCATTCGGGTCGATGCAGGGCACGTTCCTGATGACCGATTTCGATAGCGAGCGGCGGTTTCTGGCCGAGATTCCGTTGTTCCATTTGAAAGTGGATGAGGCGAGCGCGTGAAGCGGACGCTGCTTCCCCTCAATGCCCTGCGCGTGTTTGACGCGGCGGCGCGGCATTTGAACTTCACCCGCGCGGCGGATGAATTGGCAGTGACTCCGGCCGCAGTAGGCCAGCAAATTCGCGCGATGGAGGACCTCCTTGGCGTCGTCCTGTTCCGCCGGACGCCAAAGGGGTTGGAGCTAACGCCCGAAGCCACGGCGGGGTTGGATGCGTTGCGCGCGGGGTTCCTGTCGTTAGAGGAGTCCGTCGCCGCGATGCAAAGCGGGCAGGGGTCAAACACGCTGACTTTGGCTGTGCCGCGCGAAGTGCAGAGCCGGTGGCTGATGCCCGCGCTTGCGCCCTATCTGGCGGCGAACCCCACGCTGACCCTGTCGATTGTGCCCAGCGAGGGGGAGAATGATTTTGCCGAAAGCAATCTGGAT
>JBGSOJ010000173.1:0-7919 GCA_041739175.1 Sphingomonadaceae bacterium | reverse complement strand
CTCTGCCTTGGGTGTTGCCGCATCCGCCTTCGGTGCCGCCGTTTTGGCCGCAGACTTGGCAGCCGTTTTGCCCTCTGCACCGCCGACCTTTTCCAACTGCTCGATCGGAATGCCGCCTTTCGCCAACGCTGCCCCGGTCGGCAAAGCCATCAGCACGAGCACCGCCGCCGCCGCGCACCATCGGCGATTGCCCGTGGTCCGGTCCGCCAAATTGGCCCCAAAGCCCCGCAACGGTGCAGCGTGCGACATCAATCCTCTCCCCAAATTTTCATTTTGGCATCGCGCACCTCGGCCGGGCTGGCCATGATGGCGATAAGTTCGCGCAACGCGATCAGGAACGGCGGTTCCATCACAATTTTCGACGCCTGCACCTTCACCGTGCCGGCAATGTCCTTCGCGGCGGCTTTCAGCGTGTTTTCGGTTTTGGAGCGGATGTGCCGCGCGGCATTTTCGCTTTTGCCCATATCGACATCGATGCTGATCCCGACGCATTCCTCCAACGCGTGGAGGAAACTTTGGAATTCGGTGAGATCGACCGACTTGATCCCCGCCTGATAGGTCGCGGTGGTCAGCAGGCTGTCGGGGGCCAACACGCCCTTTTCGGTGGTGAGGCCGAGGCCAAGCGGCATGATGCGCGCGATTTTGTCGCCATCGTCCTCATCAAACTTCGCGGTGGTCGAGATGTCGCCATCATCGGTCAGCATCCCGCGCACCACCTCCAGCTTTGGTGCTTCGGAGGCGGAAAAGCGCGGCCGTTTGGCATCGGGCAACGCCACTGCGCGGCCAAACACCGACAAAGCGCGGGTGATTTCGGTGCGCTCATCGGGCTCGGCGCCGCCGTGCAAGGTCTTGAAAATGCCGCCGCCGCGCCCGCACAGGGCAAAGGCAGGATCATCGGCCATCCCCTCGGTCAGCAGCACATCATTGGGCAGGATAAAGCCGTGGACGCCATCGTCCTCCTTGCGGCCATTTGCGGCGGTTTCCTCCGCTCCCTTTGCATCCCCCTTTGCATCCATTCCGCTTTCGGCGTGCGCGGTGGGGTAAGAGAAATGGCGCACGACCAGCCCCAAATACCACGCAATCCCCGCCAAATAGGTCACCGCCGCATAACGCAGCGGGTTGCTGGTCGCGGAGGTCAGCTTGATAAACGCCGCGCTGTCATTGCCCAGCGCCTCCTGCAATTGTGATTTGCCGTCGGACCCGCTTGACCGTCCGCTGAACAGCATTTCGGCAAGATTGCGGCGGTCTTTTTGCCACGTCCCCGATTTCAGCGTGGCGAGTTTGCGCTCCTTTTCCTCCAGGCTGCCCTCTTCCATGTCGGAAATTTTCGGATCAAGCGACTTGGCCCAGCTAACCAGATTCCAACTGCGCAAAATTTCGGAATTGTTGACCAGCAATTCGGTGTAGAAATTGCCCCCCGCCAATTTGATCGAGCCGCGCCACAAGGGCGTCTTTTGGTCCCAAATCGTCATGTCGGTGGTGCCGCCGCCAATGTCGAGCACAATGGCCAATTTGTCATTGGTAAAGCCGCCATGAGTCAGCATATAATTCGCCGCCGACAGGCCTTCGGATTTCAACGGGTGCAATTTGCCTTGCCCCTTTGACAGGTCAATCCCGGCGTTGCGCAGTGCTTCTTGAACAGTGATAAAGAACCGGTTCGCCTGCGTCCGGCCCAAGGATTCCGGGACCGAGAAATACCAGTCGCATTTTACCGGATCGTAATTTTTGTCGATCAACTCGGCCGCGGTCATCACGATAAACTGCGTCAGGAAATCCTGCGCGGCCTTTGCGATTTCGTCCTCCTGCGACCATTTCAGGTTGAATTTCGCGTCGCTCGTCGATTCCTTAAAGCTCGACAATTCGGAAAATTCCCCGCCCTGCGATGGCGGTTGCGAGGTGTGGAAATAGATCAAATTGCGAAACGCCCACGGCGTTGCCGCCGAGTCATAAGGTTGCACCGGCTTGGCTACCGTCGGGATGGGCGTCGGGCGCGGTTCGGGCGGCATGAAGCCGACGAATTGGTTGCGGCTGGCGTGAATGACATTCTCGCGGATCGCTTCCTCGGCATGTTGCAGGGGGAAGACAAGGCGGTTTTTGAACACCACCGGATCGGCCTTGGCCTCGCCAAAGGCGCCCACGGTGTTGGTGGTGCCAAAGTCAATCGCGACATTGGTGCCGTGCACCGGCGCGGCCTTTGGCTCCAGATCCACCAGCACCAGCCCGACGGGCTTTTTCATCCGTTCATCGCCGAAGCTATCGACATAGATAATCGCGTCAAATGGCGCGGTGGAATATTGCACTTCCTCGTACAATTTGCCGTTCGCGGTCAGGCGGTCCACCGCCTTTAGCAACGGCGGCCCGTCATATTCGCGATTGGTCAGCTTAATGCCTGTGTTGCAATTGCGCAGCGCGGTGTCGATGTTGGTGATTGTATCGGCGCGGTCAATAATATCGCGCAGGATCGCCACCGAAATCCCCTGTTGCGGGCGCGTCATCTTATTCTGTTTCGACGCGGTGTAATAGAACCGCGCCATATAGCTGTGCCACACGCTGGAGCGGAAATTGGGCCAAAGCTGGCAATTGTACGTCACCCATTCGCTGTCGTGGACCAACAGGCCCTCGCCTTCTTGCGGGTTGGCGGAGTAATGGCGGACCAGATCGACCCCCGTGCCTTGCTCCCCACCGCCGTCGAGCCGGACAGTGTAGGTGAAGGTCGCGCGGTCGCCGCTGATTTGCACGCGCACGCGCGATTTGATCACGGCGGCGGCGGACTCGTTATGCTCGCTGCCGGTCAGCAGCAACGCCAGCGGGCGCAGGGGCAGGACCATTTCCTTCATCGCGCCATCGTGCGCATCGATCAGCGGCATTTTGCGAAATTGCACCGCACGGTCGGTGAGCAAATCGTCGATGGTGAGCAGCATATAGCCGCTTTCCAACGCATCGCGGCGCACCGCGGCCAATTTTTCCTTGGAACGCAGCACTTCGGTGAGCGAGTGGCGTTTCCACACCATCACATGGCTGGGGTCCTTCCGCATGGCCTCCGCGACGGCATAATCGGCAAGGATAAAGCCTTTCAGCCGGTTGCTCGGCCCGGCATCGGTGCTGTCGCCCGCCATCGGCAGGCTGATCACCTTTGTTTCGCTGATCGCTTCGGTGGGTTGGATGTCGTCGAGAATGATTTCGTTGAACAACGGGCGGAAGAGGGGCGGCAAGTTGTTTTGCGCGTTCTGCGCCAATTTCTTGCCAAAGGGTTCGCGGCCCAATTTGGTGCGCACATCCTCGGCAAACAGCATCAACAGGCGGGTTATGTCCTTTGCCACTTCGCCCGGCATGGTCTGAATATGCGCAATCAATTCGTCCAGCCAGTGGTACAAGGTCGATAATTCCGCCACCGATCGCGTCGGTTGCCCCGGCGAGAAGGGGCATTGCAAATCGCCCTGCGCCCAATCGATATTGGGCACCAATATCCGCGCCGTCGTCCGCCCGGGGGAGACAAGGCAAATCGGGTTGGTCATCGCAATCGGCTTTGCAAACATGCCGGTTTGGTCGTGCTTTTCCGCCACCATGATCAGCGACGGCGTGCGCCACAAATCCGCCTGCCCGGCCAGCGCGACTTCAGGCGTCAGCGTCGTCATGACATTGGCAAAATGGCTACCGTCGGACAGGTTCACCGCGCGCGGCAGCAGGTTGAAATCGGTCTTATGGAAATTCTGCAACGCCAAAAGCGCCAGCAAACCGCGCCATTGCGAATGCGCCATGCGGCCCATGGAGGAGCCTTTTTCGGGGTTTTTCGGGTCAAACGACAGTAACGCCAAACCAAAAGCCGACGCCTGCGCCCAGGGGTCGGGAATGGCGCGAATAGGCTCATCCTGATCGGGGAAGGCCTGTGTCTCGTCCACCGGCAACGCCTTGGCAACGGCGTTCAAATCGATGTTCAACGACATCCAGCGGCCCGCTTCGTCCAACCCGCGCAGGCCATGGTTGGCTTTCAATTTGGGCAGGTTATGTCTGGTCTGGCTCATGGCATAATCTTTCGATGCTAATCAGTTACAGGAGCGGGTGTTGCCGCCGCCACATGGCCCATAGGCCCGAAGAATAGGGGCCTATTCAAGGCGGCAGGCGTCGTAGACCGTAACCAAGGCCTTGCCGATGCCGCTGTGTTCTTTTTCCACCGCGGCGCCGTCCAATTCATCCAGGATGATTTGCGCGCCGCGGCCCAAGCCGCCGTCCTCTTCTTTCACGATCAGGCCGTTGAACGCCTCATTCCAATAGGTCATGTTGATCGCCCCGCTAAGCCGCGCGGGCTCTTTCGGGCTCATGGTGCCATTGTGGTTGGGGTCAAGGAACGGATCGAACCGCCACAGCATTTGCCCGCCCTGCTCGCGCCCCGCCATCGCGCCGCTTGCCGCCGCCCAATTCAGCACGCACGTGATAACTTCATCCAACAGCATGGTGATTTCCCGCGCCTCAGCCGGGTGCGATTTGTCGGCGAGCTTTTGCGCCCAATTTGGCCGTTTCAACAGGCCGCTTTTCGGTTTCGCCAATTCGGGGAAGAAATGATACCGCCAATACACGCAAAACCGCAGCAATTGGCCCAATTTCAACTGAAACTCACGCGCCTGCGGTTCGTCGCAGGGCAGGTCGCTCCAGGTTAGCGTCGCATCCTTGCGCGCGCTCATGTGGATCACGGTTTCGCGAATGTCGGGATTGGCGGACATCTTGCGGAAGAAATCAATCGCCGCACTCGCCGCGAGCATTTCGGTGGGCAGTGCCGGATTGGCCTGCTCCGCCGCGCCGGGCTCATGATAGCCAAGCCGGTAGGGATTGTCCCAACCCAGCGCGTAGAACATATCAAAGCACGGTTCATGCTTGAACAAATTGTGGTAATATTCCAACGCCAATTGCGTTTTGGGCAGCAATTCGTCGGGCGTCACCGCCGCCTCATTGGCATCCTCCGGCGCGCCGAAGAGGAAATAGGGCAACATCAATATCCCGCCGATGCGGATATTGTCGGCGTTGCCGAATGCCTTTTCCTTGCGCAACCGATAAAGCCGCCGCGCCAGCGTGGGGAAGCCCGCCGCGCCGGTGCCGCCAAAGGCGGAGCCCACGAAAAACACATTGACGATTTGCCCGCCTGCGCTTTCGCAAATCGATTTAATGCTGTCGAACAATTTGTTGCCATCGCCCGCCAACGCCGAGATAAACGCCGCCGAGCCGACATGCGCGCGGCCGCGATAGCCCTCATCCAATTGCATCTGCTGTTCCTGGTTGTCGTCCATGAACAGCATCCCGAACAGCGCCTTTTGCTCCTCATTCAGGCCGCGACCGATCATCTGTTGCAGCGAGGAACCCGCGCTGTTGGGGCGGTAAATGCTGTCGGGTTCGCCGGGCGTATCGCCCGAATAGAGCGGGATAATCCGGTTTGAGCCAAACGGCGTGCCCTTTAACTCCTTCGCGCTAAGCGCCTGTTTCCAGGCGTTCCAGTCGATCTTATTCTCCCCGCTTGACCAAAACTGGCGAAAGCGGTGGATGCGCGCCAGAAAGCCTGCGGTGCGCGCGACATTGCCGTTGGCCAAATCCTGATCGACAATGCCGACATAGACGGGATCATCGATCATCCCGGCCAGCAATTGCACCAACGCCGCCTCGATTGTTTTGGCGCCGGTGCCGCCGACGCCGACCAAGATATTGATAGCCATGACTTATTTCCCTCGCAGCAGCGTTGCACCGGGCACCGATGGCACCATCGTCGATTTCACAAACATCGCCGTCGACAGATAATAGCCCAGCAGCACAAGCAAGAAGGTCAGCGCCAAAATCATCGCGTAATTGGTGAACAACAACGCAAAGCCCGCTTCAGGCGCGGCGACAAGGAAATACCAGCTGATGATGGCGAACAAGAGCATACCCAGCATCAATCCGGTCCACAGCCCCTTTTTCGATTGCGCCTCCACCTGCGTGCCGGGCATGGTTTGTTGCGCCAGCCCTAAAAACAAAATGCTGCTGAGGAAGGAGACGCCCATTGCGGGCCAAATCCACCCGACCAATTGGTCGCGCGCCGCCAACAGATAGGCCAGAACCTGCGCCTCGGCATCGTCGGCATCGGCGAGTTCGGCAAGCAGGGATTCGCTGGCGCTGTTAAATTCGCTGGTGAACATAAACGCCAGACCGAAGGCCATCAGGCCGAACACCAAATGGATCGCAAATGCACCCAGCACGCCTTTGATAAAATTTTGCACGTCATTCCCCCAATTGGGCGTATCATTACGCCGTTTCCGCTATTTGTGTTGGCCGTTACTGCATTAATATTTCATCATTATGTTACCCGACTTTGCCTTTTCGGTATCCTTTTAATAGCGCCGCCATTTTTACTGGCGGCCCACCCTAATCCTCCGATTTGACCATGACAGTAAAGCCGACAATGCCGCCGCCGCCGTCTTTGGCATTGGCGCGTTCGGTCGCGGTGCGCAGCGCGTTTTCCATGATCCGCATCACCTCGTTGAGGTTCAATGTCGGGAACAACACCTGCCGCCGCGCCAGCACCGCGCCGCCTTCGTTGGAGGCGAACGACCACCGGTCGGCCCAGGCGTTGGCGGCATTGGGGCTATCGACGCTGGTGCGTTGCAACTGGCCGGAGACCAGATAAATCCCCTCGCGCCGCATTTTGCGCATCAATTCGGCCTTCGACAGTTCAAAGGTAAACTGACCATTTTCGCCGACGCCGCGTTTTAGCGTCGCGTCCTCCACCAAATAGCCGTTATCGACCCATTTGCCGCAGGGCTTATCGCCGATGCGTTGCCACACCTTGACGCTGGCCTTTAGCTCGCCTTGCCAGACGGTGTTGGGCAGGAAATCCTCCGGCTTGGGGGCAATCCATTGCGCCTGCTTCGCGTTTGATTTTACGGGGCCCCGCGCGTTTTCGGCGTTCAGGGTGAATTGCTGCACCTTCAAATTGGGGTAGCTTTCAAACGGCAAGGACCGAACCGCAGGATCGGTGCCGGGCGTAAATGGCTTGGCATTTAAGGGGCGCAATGGGCCGGGGTCGATGGTGAACACCGACCGTTTGATGCTGCCCGTTTCCAACCCCTCCCGGATTGCCCGCGCGCCGGAGCGTTCGAGTTGCCGGTCCATTTCCATGACATCGTTCTTGCTGCCGATGACCAGGACAAACAACGGGTGCGTGCCCGCGTGCGGAGTGCTGGTTTCCTCGGTGCCGCCTGCTGGAATGTCGTAAATCTGTCCCTTGAACGGGGCCTCAATGCCATAGACCGCGATGCTGCGGCCTGAGGCGAGAATGTCGGTCAGCGGCTCCTGCAACGCCGATGGCCCGCCGGTGCCGTCCAATGTGTTGTCATACCAAAGGTCGGTGACGACAACCGCCAATTCGTCCTTATTTTCCGCAACCATGGAGAATACTTGGTCAAGGTGGCTTTCGCTGCTTTCGCACGCGCCGCCGCCGGTCGCATTGGCCGTTGCACCGGCCGCTTTGGCGCAGGTGTAATAGGCCGGTGCCTGAAGCGGTTTGGCATCCGCCACGGGGATGGGTTCGGAAATCGTGCGGCCAAAGGCGCGGAATTGCGATTGCGTCCCCGCCGCTTTTGCCACCGTCGGCAAATTGCCCAGCAGGATTTGGAACGGCCGGTTGTCGTTATCCGCGCCATTGATATAGCCGACCATGGAGCCGGAGCGATCGACATAAATCGTCGCCATTTTCGCCTTCACCGGTTGGCTCATGCCCGGGTTGGCGTCGCCGTCTTTCTTGGCCGCATCCTTTTTGCCGGTCTGCAAAACCCATTTTTGCGCTTCTTTGGGGAAGCAGGATTTCAGCGTCGGCGGCGGCCCGCCGGCATCGCACGCGGTCAGTGTGAGCAGCGCGGCGGCCCCCACAATGAGGCCCCGGCGCTTGGCCGCGCCAAAGC
>JBGSOJ010000203.1:0-2263 GCA_041739175.1 Sphingomonadaceae bacterium | reverse complement strand
GCCAAAGCGCGCGCTCTGGCAAGCGGCATTTCGGCCGCGGATGACCTGCATCATGCCGGGATGGCGCAACTGCAACTGGCGGCAAAGGCACGCCTGCCGAGGCCGATTGGCCTGATGCGGTTGCATGCCCGATTGCTGCTTGCTGCACCGGGCGGGCAAATGGGGCGGCGAGATGGCCTGATTTTGGTGCTTCATGGTTTGACGGGATACCCCAAGTCTTGATACAAAAGGCCAGAATCGGCTTTGGCGTCTTATTGGGGGTGATATGCGGCAGTTCTGGGCAGGAGCATTGGCGGCGCTGGCGTTGTCCGGCGGGGGTATGTTGATTTGGCAGGTTCAGGCGAACCGTCCCGCGCAATTGCCCGAGGGGCGACCACCGCCAGCCGAGGGTGAAGCGCCGTTGAAGGATGAACCACTCACTCTGCCGACCCCCGGTGCGGGCGCACCCAAACGCGGCCCGGCCCTGCCCACCGCAGGCGAGCCGCCCGAAAAAGCGAAGGCAACGGCGGAGCAAAAACGCTTCAACCGATATGACCGCGACCGCAATGGTGAGATAACGCGCATTGAAATGCTCAGCACGCGGACGAGCGCGTTCCGCGATCTCGATAAAAATAAGGATAATCTGCTGACTTTTGAGGAGTGGGCGGCGGCCACGGCGGGACGCTTTGCCGGGGCCGACAAAAACGGCAATGGCATTCTAACGCGCGAGGAATTCGCCACCACGCGCCCGAAACGCGCCGCCAAACCGGCGTGCAAATGCTAAGCGAATGCCCCCTGCCAATCCGCGAACATCGATTTTGCCCGGTCGGTTAGGATTTTCTTGCGTTCTTTCTTGTGCACTTTGCCGTCTGGCGGCGGCATAAGGCCGAAGTTGATGTTCATCGGTTGAAAATGCTCCGCATCGGCGTCGCCGGTGATGTGGCTTAGTAAAGCGCCCATTGCGGTGGTCGTGGGCGGCGACACCCATTCCTTGCCCGCCAATTCCGCCAGCGCCATCCGCGCCGCGATAAGACCAACCGCGCCGCTTTCAACATAGCCTTCGCATCCGGTAATCTGCCCTGCGAACCGAATATGCGGCGCACTTTTCAGGCGCAATTGCCGGTCGAGCAGAATGGGCGAATTGATAAAGGTGTTGCGATGCAATCCGCCCAGCCGCGCAAATTCGGCATTCTCCAGCCCCGGAATTTTACGGAACAATTCCACCTGCGCCGCGTGTTTCAGCTTCGTCTGAAAGCCCACCATGTTCCACAATGTGCCAAGCGCATTATCCTGCCGCAATTGCACCACCGCATAGGCGCGCTTGCCCGTTGCGGGATTTGTGAGGCCAACCGGCTTCATCGGCCCGAAACGCAAGGTATCGACCCCGCGCGACGCCATGACTTCGATAGGCATACAGCCCTCAAAATACGGGGTGTTTTCCTCCCATTCCTTGAACACGGTTTTCTCGCCGGTGATAAGGCCGTCGTAAAATTCGGCGTATTGCTCGGCGTCCATGGGCAGGTTGATGTAGTCCTTGCCATCGCCTTTGTCCCAGCGCGACTGGTACCAGGCGATATCGAAATTGATGCTGTCATGATGGATGATCGGCGCGATCGCGTCGAAAAACGCTAGCCGATCCTCGCCGGTGCGCGCCATGATGTCTTCAGCCAAGGCCTGCGCCGTCAGTGGCCCAGTGGCAACCAAAGTCAGCCCATTGTCGGGCAACCGGTCCACCCGCTCGCGCACGACATCAATATTCGGATGCGCCTCAAGCCGCGCAGTCACAGCGGCGGCGAAGGCGTCGCGATCCACCGCCAGCGCTGAACCAGCAGGAACCTGCGTTTCCGCCGCCACGCTCATCAAGATCGACCCCATTGCGCGCATTTCATGGTGCAGCAAGCCGACGGCGTTGGCCTCATGGTCGTCGCTTCGGAAGCTGTTAGAGCAGACTAGCTCGGCCAAATCGGTGCTTTGATGGGCCGCCGTCATATCCCCGCCGCCCCGCATTTCGGAGAGGCGCACGCGCACGCCCGCCTCGGCCAATTGCCACGCGGCCTCTGACCCAGCCATGCCGCCGCCGATGATGTGTACTTGATAATCCATTGCTTTGCCGACTTTCCCTTTCGCCTGCATCGTGGCAAGGCGTGAAGCTGCGCCTCTAACAGCGCGCGTCATTTCAAGAAAGCCCGCCATGCCGTTTAAGCCGCAATATAATTTAAATGGGGAGGTGTTGCCGCCGATGCTAGTCGAGCCGAAAGGCAGCGCGCATAAATATGTTCGCGGG
>JBGSOJ010000191.1:0-5183 GCA_041739175.1 Sphingomonadaceae bacterium | reverse complement strand
GGGGCATGCGGCGTGCGGCCTGTTGCTTGTCCGCGATCCACGCGCGCAGGCGGTCCGGCATCGGTTTGCTTTCCCGCTCCGCCAGCATCGCGGGCGAGGGGCCAAGCCCCTCAATCGCCACCAATTTGCGCACCGTTTCGGGAAACAGGCCGGTGTAGCGAATAGCAATATTGCCGCCCAAGGAATGGGCAATAATTGTGACCTCTTTCAGATCCAATTGCCGGATTAGCTCCGCCAGATCATAGACGAAAAACTCCATCGAATAATTGCCATCGGGGGACCATGCGCTGTCCCCGTGACCGCGCAAATCGGGGGCGATGACGTGGTAATCGGCGCGCAATTTCTCCGCCACCCAATCCCACGATCGGCTATGGTCGCGCCCGCCGTGGACGAGGATCATCGGCGGCGCGCCCTCATTGCCCCAATCATTATAGTGAAGTTGCAGGCGCTGCGAGATGAAACGGTTGGACGTGGGGCCGCGAAAATTCATTGGGAAAACCTTAATGCCATTGGGAGGTGGGGATGCCATTTTGGCCGCCCCTTTGGCGCAAACATCGCGCAATTGCAAATTATGGTGGCGCAGGCGGGGCGAGCCGCCTAAATGGGCGCGACTTTGGCCGAGGCGGGAATATATATGCTGCGCAAATTGTACGACTGGACCTTGGAAAAGGCGGCGCATCGCCACGCCGAACGCTGGCTGTTCGGCGTCAGCTTTATGGAAAGCAGCTTCTTTCCCATTCCGCCCGATGTCTTGCTCGCGCCGATGTGTATTGCGCGGCCTGACAAAGCGTGGCGCTATGCGTTGATTTGCACCATTGCCTCGGTTTTGGGGGCGCTGTTGGGTTATGCCATTGGCTTTTTCCTGTTTGAAACCGTGGGGCAGATGATTGTCGATTTCTACGGCCTTGGCGATAAAGTCGCGGGCTTTTCGGAGGATTTTAACCAGCAAGGCTGGCTGATTGTCCTGCTTGCCGGGTTTACGCCATTGCCGTTTAAGGTCATCACCATTGCTGCCGGGATGACGGCAATGCCGCTGTATATTATGGTCGGTGCCGCCATAATCTCCCGCGCGGCGCGGTTTTTCCTCGTCGCGGCCTTGTTATGGAAATTCGGTCCGCCGA
Source organism: Sphingomonadaceae bacterium (assembly GCA_041739175.1). Classification (GTDB taxonomy): domain Bacteria; phylum Pseudomonadota; class Alphaproteobacteria; order Sphingomonadales; family Sphingomonadaceae; genus JBGSSR01. The sequence goes on along the minus strand of JBGSOJ010000191.1, from coordinate 4,062 downwards.
TGAAGGCATGGATTGAGGATCACTTCGCCCTTGCCACCACCGTCGTCGGGGTGGCGTTCGTTGGCGGGTTCATCGCGATTAAGTATCTGATTTAGGGGGCACAGGATGGCGCGTTTTGGCATTATCGGGTCGCAGGGGCGCATGGGCCAAGCGCTGGTGGCGGCAATTGCTGAGGCGGGCCACGATTATGCAGGCGGCGTCGATAAGGGCGACGATGTCGCTGCGCTGGCCGCCGCGTCCGATTGCCTAATCGATTTCAGCAGCCCGCACGCATTGGAGGGCAACCTTGACGCGGCAATGGCGGCGGGCATCCCCATCCTCATCGGCACCACGGGGCTGGAGGAAAGGCACCATTTCCTGATCGATAACGCGGCGGAGGATATCGCCGTCCTGCAAACCGGAAACACATCGCTGGGCGTCAATATGCTGGCGTTTTTGGTGCGTGAGGCGGCGGTGCGGCTGGGGCCGGATTGGGACATTGAGATTGTCGAAATGCACCACCGGTACAAAGTGGACGCGCCAAGCGGCACGGCATTGTTGCTCGGCACGGCGGCGGCGGCGGGTCGCGGGGTGGAGCTTTCCGCCGCGAAAGTGTCGGGCCGCGATGGGATTACGGGTGCGCGCGAAAGCGGCACCATCGGCTTCGCGGCCCTACGCGGCGGCAGCGTGGCGGGCGATCATGATGTGCTCTTTGCAACGGAGGGCGAGGTTGTGCGCCTTTCCCACCACGCCGAAAACCGCGGCATCTTCGCCCGCGGCGCGGTGAAGGGCGCAGAATGGCTCTTGACACAAAGGGCCGGGCGATATGATATGACGGGTGTTTTGGGGTTGTAGGCTAACGCCCTTGCGTTTCCCTCGCGCCCTCCCTGCCAATCGCCCCACCCGACTCCCCAATAAGGGCCAAAGCGGACAAATGGGGCTGGTCTGTGCCTTCCTTCACTGACATTCTGTTTGTTGCCAACACATAAAGGGGCGTTCTTGACACCGCGCATGTCCGGTTTTCGGCGCGTTTGGCGTTTAAGGTCTAGAACACTTACAATACAGGTCGCAGGGGCGCATCATGTTGCAATCGCGTAATTATCCGCCGTCGGAGGCGCTCGCTCCTTATGTGAAGCTGCACTATGTGTTTCGCGCTGACCTGCCCGAAGATTTTGTTCTGATCGACAAATTGCTCTCCGAAAACGCGATGATTCGCGTGCTCTTTCGCGGCGATTGGGCGACGCAGGACGCCAATGGTGATTGGTATAACGTAGGACCCGTGCCCTTTTTCGGCCCTAATGCGCGGCCTTTTGTGGCGCGGGTGAAGGGGCCGTTTACCGTCACCGGAATGTCGTTACGCCCATCGGGCTGGTGCAGCCTGTTTGATGAAAGCGCCAATGATTTTACCGACCGGATGCTGCCCGCGAGCGATGTTTGGGGCCATTTGGCCGACGAGTTGTGGGATCGGCTGGAGGGCTGCGCCGGGGAAGAGGCAGAAGACGCGCATGCGATATCGGTGATGGAGGATGTGCTGATGAAGCGGCTGACCCGCATTGGCCGCTTTGCGCCCGATGCCGCGATGGCATGTTTTGAGACGATTGCGCGCAGCGACAGCACAATGCGGATTGAGGATGCGGCGGAGCATTGCGGCCTGTCCACGCGCCAATTGGAGCGGCGATGCAACATGAGTTTCGGCCTGTCGCCCAAGGCCGTCCTTCGCCGCAGCCGGTTTCTTGACATGGCGACCGCGATGCGCGGCTTTTCAAGCCCGACCGAGGGGGAATTGGCGGCGCTGCGCTATTTCGACGATTCGCATCTCAACCGCGAATTCCGCCATTTTGCCGGTGTGACGCCAAAGCAATTCCGCGAATGCGCGACGCCGCTCCTCACGACGGGACTCAAATTGCGCGCGGAGTGGCATGAAATGGGCTATCTGCCCGCCATGCCCTATGGTGAATTTGATCCGGTGCTTTAGAACAGCACCATGAAAAAAGCCGACATTTTTGAATTCTACCGCCGCCTGGCCGAGGGCAATCCTGCGCCGGAGACAGAACTGGCCTATGGCAATACTTATCAATTGCTGGTCGCGGTGACGTTGTCGGCGCAATCGACCGATGTGGGCGTGAATAAAGCGACGAAGGCGCTGTTTGCCGCTGTTGAGACGCCTCAGCAAATGCTCGCATTGGGTGAGGCGGGGTTGAAAGAGCACATCAAAACCATCGGTCTGTTCAACGCCAAGGCGAAGAATGTGATTGCGATGGCAGAGATTTTGGTCCGCGATTATGGCGGCGAAGTCCCCGCCGACCGCGATGCGCTGACCACTTTGCCCGGTGTCGGGAGAAAGACGGCGAACGTGGTGATGAACTGCGCGTTCGGGGCGGAGACGTTTGCGGTCGATACCCATATCTTTCGCGTCGGCAACCGCACCGGATTGGCCGCCGGAAAGACTGTGCTGGCGGTGGAGGCGAAGCTGGATAAGCACACGCCCGCGCCGTTTCGGGTTGGCGCGCACCATTGGCTGATTTTGCATGGGCGATATATTTGTAAGGCGCGCACGCCCGAATGCTGGCGCTGCCCCGTGGCCGATCTGTGCCGGTTCAAGGCGAAAACGCCCGATCCCGCGACCACGCCAAAGACCAAAACCAAGGCCGTGCGCCAACCTGCCAAAAAGCGGGTTGCAAAACCGAAAAATGAACCCTCCGCTTAATCGTGCGTTCATGGAAAAGAGCGCAAATTTTGGCGCATTAGAGGTCGCCTGCGCCGTCTCCTGACCTCCCCCCATTCGATAGGAGAATTGCCATGCACAAAATGATTTTTGCCCTTCCCGCCGCCGCCCTGCTTGCCAGTTGCAACACAGCATCGGCGCCCGAGCCAATGGCGCTTGCCGATGACAGCAGCATCGAACTGGTCGGCGCGCCCAAACGCTGCATCACGCTCAGCAGTTCGGACAACACCGATATTATCGATGATTACACCATCGACTTCCGCGATGGCCGCCGCCTGTATCGCAACCGGTTGCCCAATGCCTGCCCCGGTTTGAAGTCGGAGGACCGCATCCTCATCGAAAACCGCACTGGCCAATTGTGCAGCAACGATGTGATTTACACACTGTACAGCTTTGGCAACCAACTCTCGCGCGGCGCGGCGTGCGGGCTGGGTGAGTTTCAGGAAATCAAGAAACTGAAAAAATAGGCGCGGCGCACGCCGCATCTGTCGCAAATAGGGACGCCGGATCGGATTGCGGCGTTCCATCCCTCTTGCATGCGCCATCGCCTTGCTGGACAAAGCTAGGCTGCGGCGCGGCGCACTGGCTTGAAAACACGCGCCAAAACATGGTAAACCAGCGGTAAAGGCTGAATGTAAGGGTGTGGCGTTTCGGAATGGCGATGCAGGATTTCTGGGCAAGCAAGCGGGCCGCATATGGCGCATATATCCTCGCCGTGCTCCTAATCGGCCTTCTCGCGGGCGTCGGCCTTGCGCCCTTGCGCGCGCAGGATGTGGCGCTTCGCGGCTTTGTCGAGCTTGACCGGCCGCTGGAATATGGCGAGTATTTCTGGGACGAGAACGACGTGCCGCCCGGCGAAGTTATCATTGTCGCCGACCTTGATGCCGACCAGATGTATGTCTATCGCGGCGGATATGAGGTTGGCCGGTCGACCTTTATTCAGGGGTCGATTGCCAAACGGACGCCGGTGGGCGTGTATCCTATCCTTGAGAAAAAGGCCGATCATTATTCCAACCTCTACGACAATGCGCCGATGCCGCATATGCTGCGGCTGACGTGGGATGGGATAGCAATCCACGGGTCGGCGACGATTTCGGATGAGTATGTCACGCGCGGCTGCATTGGCCTGCCGCGTCCCTTTGCCGCGATCCTGTTCCGCCATGCGCAAAAGGGCGGCAAAGTCATCGTCACCCGCCGATGGAAACCCGAAGTCTATTGGTAGGGCGCGCGGCTTTCGCTACAGCGCGCGGATGGACGGCGCGCATATCTATCTTATCGCTTTGGGCAGCAACCGGCGGCATCACCATATCGGCGGCCCGCGCCATGTGTTGGGTGCGGCGGTGGCGGCTTTGGCGCAA
>JBGSOJ010000184.1:0-5103 GCA_041739175.1 Sphingomonadaceae bacterium | reverse complement strand
CAGGATTGCTGCCAAGGCGCACCAGAGATGTGCGGCGATCTATTATCCAATCTGACCTGTGAGGCCTGATATGACCGAACCCATAAATATCCTAATCCTCTGCACTGGCAACAGCGCGCGGTCGATTTTGGGGGAGGCGCTCATCAACCATTTGGGTGGCGGGAGGCTCCGCGGCTTCTCGGCGGGCAGCTTCCCCAAGGGGCAGGTGCATCCCGGCGCGCTGGCGGTGTTGGCACGCAACGGCGTAACGGTCGAGGGCGCGTCATCCAAAAGCTGGGACATGTTCACCGGCCCCGATGCGCCGCAGCTCCATATCGTCATCACCGTGTGCGACAATGCGGCGGGTGAGATGTGCCCAATCTTCCCCGGCACTCAGATTAAGGCACATTGGGGTATCGAAGACCCCGCCGATGCGGCGCCGGGCGCGGCGGAGGAGGTTGCATTCGATAAAGCCTATGCCGAAATGCGCGCACGGGTGGAGGCGATGGTCGCGCTTGATTTTGCCCAAATGGACCGTGACGCGATCCGTGATGCGTTGGCAGAGATTGGTACCATAAAGGGCGCAACCACGCTGGCCAAGGGAGCCGCATAATGGAGCAATCGACCAAACGCGAACGGCTGTCCTTCCTTGACCGTTACCTCACGCTGTGGATTTTCATGGCGATGGCATTGGGCGTCGGGCTTGGTTCGACCTTCGACGGGTTGCCAAAGGTTATCGACAGCTTAAGTTGGGGAAGCACCAATATTCCCATCGCCATCGGGTTAATCCTCATGATGATCCCGCCGCTCGCCCGTGTGCGTTATGAGGATTTGCCTCGCGTGTTCGCGGATAAGCGCGTGCTGGCGATTTCGCTTGTCCAAAACTGGATTATTGGTCCCGTTTTGATGTTCACATTGGCGGTGCTGTTCCTGTCCGATAGCCCTGAATATATGACCGGCCTCATCCTTATTGGCCTCGCCCGATGCATCGCCATGGTCATTGTGTGGAACCAATTGGCCAAGGGTGACAATCAATATATCGCGGCATTAGTGGCGTTTAACTCCATCTTTCAGATATTGTTTTTCAGTGTCTATGCATGGTTCTTCCTCGCCGTCCTGCCGCCCCTTTTCGGGTTGGAGGGTAGCGTGATTAATGTCAGTTTCGGTACGATAGCACAGGCGGTGCTGATCTATCTCGGAATACCATTCGCTGCCGGTTTCCTGATCCGCCGCTGGCTGACACGGGCGAAGGGCGATGCGTGGTATGAGGGCGTGTTCCTGCCCAAAATCGGCCCGATTACCCTGTTCGCGCTGCTGTTCACTATTGCCGCGATGTTCAGTTTGAAGGGACAGGAGATATTGACCCTTCCCGGCGACGCCATCCGCATTGCCATCCCGTTGACCATTTATTTCGTGGTGCAATTCACGATAAGCTTTGTGATGGGCAAGTGGATTGCAAGTGACTATCCGCGCACCACGGCGGTCGCGTTCACGGCGGCGGGGAATAATTTTGAATTGGCGATTGCGGTTGCCATTGCTGCGTTCGGGCTGGCCTCGCCGGTCGCTTTTGCCGCAGTCATTGGCCCGTTGGTGGAGGTTCCGGTGCTCATCCTGTTGGTCAATGTCGCGTTCTGGTTCGGGCGGCGCTGGTTCCCCGATAGCGTTCCCGCGCATGGGAAGGGGGCGTAGGGCCATGACATTCGATCGTTTGCGCACCCTGACCGAGCCTGCGCATTTGCCCACGCTTAAACCGGACTATGCTCATAGTCGCCCTGCCTTCGGCCTCGGTCCTTTGGATCATCCGCCGCGTATATTGCTGCTCTACGGTTCTTTACGCGAACGCTCGTATTCGCGCCTGGTCGTTGAGGAAGCCGCCCGCCTGCTGCAATATTTCGGATGTGAGACGCGGATATTTGACCCGTTCGACTTGCCGTTGCCTGACCAAGTGAAGGACGATGACCATCCCGCCGTCGCGGAACTCCGCGAACATTCGCTCTGGTCCGAGGGGCAAGTGTGGTGCAGCCCCGAACGCCATGGGCAAATCACCGGCATCATGAAGACACAAATCGACCATCTGCCGCTGGCCTATAAAGGCCTTCGCCCGACGCAGGGCCGCACGCTCGCCGTGATGCAGGTCAGCGCAGGTTCGCAATCGTTTAACAGCGTCAACACGCTGCGCATCCTTGGCCGGTGGATGCGAATGATTACAATCCCCAACCAATCGTCGGTGGCCAAGGCGTATCAGGAATTTGATGAGGCGGGCCGGATGTTGCCATCCTCCTATTACGACCGCATTGTCGATGTGATGGAGGAACTGGTGCGCTTCACCGTCCTCATGCGCCCGCACGCGGCGCAACTGGTGGATCGGTATTCGGAGCGCGTAGAGAAGGACACGCCCGTCGATACGCCGGTGGAGGCGGCGGGGCTGACGAAGCCTTGAGAGAAGCAGCTTCCAGCATGTTTGGTGTATAAGCAGCGATAGCCTTAGCCAACTATGTCCGTTTATCGCCCGCTTTGCACAAAACCTGTCGTTCCGGATCATCCAACTAAGCGGCCGTTTATGCTGCCTTTGTTGCAATCCAAGAAGTTAACCTGTCATTCCAGTCTTGCCCGGCTTTTGGAGGCCTCCTAATCGAAATATCGCGTCCCTCTTTTTCGTAAGCCGCGATGGCCCGTTCTGCTGCTTTCGTTCCAGCATCGTCAAAATCGATAAATAGATGCAATTTGGTAACGGTGTCGGGAATGGTAACTCGTCCAAGCCTGCTCGCGCTTAGCACTGCCCACACAGGAATGCCGGTCAACGCTCTCGCTGCCATGGCTGTTTCAATGCCTTCAGCTAAACCGAGCTCGCCGTTTCGAGGCACAAAAAGACGCACCGCAGCTTGCGCTAATTGACCTAGCGCCATACGCGCCTGTAGAACGGTTTCAACTGAACCCGACTCTAAATTCAGAAATGTTCGGTGAATTGCGATTGGTCCTTTATCCAAGCTGACTGCCGCGATCATAGCCGGATAATAGGCTAATTCTTTGCCGCGACCTTTCGGAGTTCGCGGATGGTATCGCAGCTGCGGCGACGCGGCTGTTATGCCCCTGGCTTCTAAATACGCTTTTGCTGGAGAGCCCCAAAGTGGTTTTGCACTTTGCCAAAGAGAAAGAGCAGCACGGCTAGAAGGGTTTTGCCGCAAGCTGGAGATTGCCAGCGGCCCAGAACCGTCACCGAACAGAGTTGAAGCTTGAGTGCCCTGTCGGCCCAAAGCGGCAAGCACCTCTTCGTTCGTGCAACCAGCGAAGCAATGGAATAAAATTGCCGTTTCACCCAATTGAATGCTGAGGGAGGGCGTTCGATCATCGTGCGCTGGACAGCAGGCCATGCCTTTGGCACCATACCATTTGCCATTCAATTTCTCGCATAAGGCTTTTGCCGTGCCTTGCAGCGTTGTCGGGGCGGCTCCGGTCGATCTCATAGGGGATGTCCTGTGCTTTAATGGTTCCCCCAGCCACGCCATCTTTCCTCTCTTGCCTCAAATGTTCCTTGTATGTTCTAAATGAAGTTTTCAACGCAATTGATTTGATGCGCGTACGCCGAGTTGTTCCGTTTTCAGGGCAGGCCGTCAGGCTTGCCCCGGCAAGCGTTTTCCTACAGCCATTGTTCATTTTATGTTCTATTCATCATTCACGAAAAAGGATAAAGAAAATGAACCGCTTTCTTTTGGCTTTAGTTGCAACCTGCCTCCCACTGTCTCCGGCAATCTGCCAGCAGAGTATGTCTGATGAAACCGAACCAGCAATCGAAGCAAGTTTAGACAATGCGACGGCTGCAAGCTTCATTATGATCGAACACTCGTGGCAAGCACCGCACAATAAGTCTTTGCCGGATCAGGATGAACTGCGCCCAATCGTCGTGGGGCCCAGACCTCCCAATTTCGAGAAGCCTCAACGCGAAACCAGCAAAAGAAACTTTCATCGGACACCATCACCTTTCAAATCTTCAGCAAGCGGCCGTTCGCAAAAAGAATTGCACTTCACCCCGCTCATCAAGATTGCAGAGCGTAAGCATAAATTGCCGGAAGGATTGTTATCTGCGCTCATCTGGCAGGAATCACGGTTCAATCCGTTTGCAATAAGCCCTGCCGGTGCTGCCGGATTAGCGCAATTGATGCCCGCCACCGCTCGGGATTTGGGCGTTACCAATCGGCACGATCCCCATCAAAGCATCGACGGTGGCGCACGCTATTTGCGACGCATGCTTGATCAGTTCGGGTCGATCCCATTGGCATTGGCTGCCTATAATGCAGGACCCAATGCGGTCAAACGCGTCGGCGGTATCCCGCGTAACAAGGAAACGCCGGGATATGTCACAAAGGTCTTGCAACGCTGGCAGAGCCTACTATCGCTTGGCGGATTATGACGATGAAGCGCATTCGACTGAATGGGATAATCCTGCAAAGCGAGCGTGGGCCGCTGCTCGAAACCGAATCTGGTGACATCTGGAAACTCGTTTCTGAAGAACTCTCATTTCCTGATGGCGATGGTGGTAGTGATGTCACAGTAGACGCAACCGTTGGCGAGAACAGCACGCTTTTTGTCGACTGGATCGGAAAGCGCGACCCGGAACCCGATGCGAAGCCTTAGAACGCAACATCAAATGATGCCGAGTCACTTGGTTGGACCCGGCTCATTCAGCCACGCCATTCTTGCCAAAAAGGCAAAAGTTCCTGCGGTATTTGCGCTTCAAAGTCCGTGTCCAATGCATAGTGCGGCATCGCTTCAACGATGGCATCTAATAGCGCCCTGCCCTGTACACTGTCTTTGCGCCGTTTGAGCGGATTGCGCTTGGCCTGCGCGCCTAACCACAATTTGTGCAACGCAAACCACCTTGGGTCTGGTGCTACGATGCGTGCTGGCGTGCCGTCGCGGCAAGGCACAACCTGATCTACGCGGCGACCCAGCAACAGCCACTCTTGTTCCGGCAAGGGCACAGGCCGAGGCCTGTCTTTACCGGCCAGAGTGCCTAGGCGCGAGGGTGCGATGAGCAATTCGACTGTTCCCCGTCAGCACCAATGGCACAGATTTGATGTTGTGAAGTAAGGAGGGTTTTGGTCTCATCGTAGTGACGAAGGAACG
>JBGSOJ010000167.1:0-17563 GCA_041739175.1 Sphingomonadaceae bacterium | reverse complement strand
GACACGGGGCGCACGCGGACCGAAACCGACCTCACCCCATGGCGCGTCGCGCGCGGGGCCGCTGGCCGGATGCCGCCGCAGGGCTTCCCAAAGGATAATAAATTTGGGTGAGTGAGTGACTTGTCTGCGTCACATTCTTGCGTCATGCTTGGGCAAACAGGAGATTTCTATGCGTCGTTACAACTTGTTGAGCGTAACGGTTGGTTTGCTTGCCCTATCCGCTTGCGCCACTACTCCCTATGACAACGGTCCGATGGCGAATGCGCCGCAAGAGGCGGTACCTCCCGCATCGGCGCAGGCAGCACTGGTCCCTTATTACAATGGGTTGCCCAAAAACCTGCCGGTCGCGCCCGCCAATGCATCGCTTGGCGAAGGCACAACGCTCACCCGCATTGCGTTCGGGTCGTGCGTGAATGAAAACAAGAGCCAGGCGTTCTGGAACACCATCGCGGCGACCAATCCGCAGTTGTTTCTGCTGATCGGCGACAATGTCTATGGCGATACCGGCGCGACATGGGCGGCGGAGATGCCAACCTTGACAACAAGCTATGCAAAGCTGGCCAGCGCGCCGGAGTTCGCCGCTTTCCGCGCTGCGGTGCCGATGATGACAACATGGGACGACCATGATTATGGCGCGAATGATGCCGGGGGCAGCTTCGCATTCAAGGGCTGGGCGGAAACGATTTACGAAACCTATTGGCAAAGCCCCGCCGATGTCCGCGAACGCCCCGGCGTGTATATGAGCCGCATGTTCGGCCCAGAGGGCAAGCGCGTGCAGGTCATCACGCTCGACACCCGCTATTTCCGGTCGGACCTGAAACGCCATCCGTTTAGCGAGGAACGCCGTCCCTTGGGCAATTATGGGCAGAATACCGACGCAGGCGCCACCATGTTGGGTGATGCGCAATGGGCATGGCTTGAGGCGGAACTCGCCAAGCCTGCTGACCTGCGCATCATCGCCAGTTCGGTGCAAGTGCTGACCGAGGCGCATGATTACGAGAGTTGGGAAAACTTCCCTAACGAACGCGCGCGGTTCCTCAACCTGATTGAGCAGTCCGGCGGCGCGAAAACGATTTTGCTGTCCGGTGACCGGCATTCGGGCGGGCTATATCGGGCGAAAACCAGCATAGGTGATGAATTGTGGGAAATCACCTCCTCGTCGCTGAACTTCGGCTTTGGCGAGGGGAATCAGGGCGAGCGAGAGCCAGATGTCTATCGCACCGGCGGCCTGTGGGCGGATACCAATTTTGGCGAAGTGCTGATCAATTGGGAAAGTGGAACCGTCGACCTCGTGCTGAAACGCACCGACGGGCAAGTGATTGAGCGCACAACAGTCGCGGCGATGGATCGGTAAGGGGCGCTAAACTGACATGGCGGCGCGTAGTTCGCGCTTCACCAATACGCTGTAGTCCACTGCCGCCGCTGGCGCAATAAGGGCGGCGCGTAGGGTCTCAACCTCCGCTAAGGGTAGCCACGGCAATTGATGCACCGCCAGTGCCGAACCGCCGGCTACGCCAAAGCGGATTTTGGCCACGCCCATGGCCTGCGTCAGCGGCCCTTGCGTCCAATCAATGCTTTGCAGTTTGACGAGCGGCAGGATAACCAACCGCTGCGACCACCAACCATGGCGGACATAGATATGCTCATCCGTCAGCCAATAATGATGCGCGCGCCAATCGAGCCAGCTGCCCAATGTGCTCCATCCGCCGAATGCCATGATGACATAAGGCGCGATTTGGAGCGCGTTGCCCAGCCATGGCACATCGCGGGCAACATCGGTTTTATGCACGCCAACCCAAATCATTATGGCACCAATAGCAATAAGGACGACAGCCCATATGGCACCGCCCAACAGCACGGGCATTGCGCGCCCGTATTTGGGTTCGCCCGGCTCCAGCGATAGGTCAATCTCTTCCAACAACGCCTGCGCCGCGTTCAGCCGGATATGCGGGGCGAGGCTATGGTTATCCTGCTTTTCCGCATCCTTGGCCAGGCTTTCGACCGATAGGCTGTAAAATCCAAACCAGCGACGGATAGGACCCGTTGCAATGATCGCAGATTGAATGCGATGCACGGGCATCACGACATCGCTTTGCGTCAGCAGCCCGCGCCGACGCCGTAATCCGCGCTCTGTGCGGGTGAGGGTAAAGCCAAAATCGCGCAATGTTGTGCGGATTACGCCTGTCGCCGCGCCAAGCAGCAGCAAACTCGCCGCAGCGGCGGCGGCGGCCATGCCCTGCGTCAACCAGCCCATGTTGAGCACAAACTGGCTTTCGCCCAACATCTTGATCCAAAAATCGCCATCATAAATGTCGAAGGGGATTAAAAAATCAAATTGGTTCAATGCCGCGCCAACGACTGCGATAAACGCGAGCGAAAAATTGAACAGGCCGGCAATAAGAAGGTCCGCTGGCCGCATGGCAAACAGCAACGTTTCCTCCGCGTGTTCGGGCCCGATGTCATTGGCTTGCGCGTGCGGCGCGGCGCGCCCCGCCAGTTGCGCAGCCCGGATAATGTCGCGCAAATTTTCCGCCTCGGTCAGAGTCAGCGCATCCAGTGCGCCTTCCTCTGCCTCCCCGCCACCGCCGGTTTCTATGGTGACTTTGGCCAGGCCAAGCAACCGGTGCACGGGCTTGCGCTCAATTGCGACATCGACGACACGCTCCATCGGGATGATGCGCAGCGAGCGGGACAGCAACCCCTGCGCGATACGGATTTCGCGGGGATCAATTCTGTATCGGAATCGGTACCATTGCAACACCGGCACGATCGCAAAGAACAATAGCGCAAAGGGGAACAGCATGCCGAACCTGCCCAGGTCATCATTGCGCATGATGAAAAATCCAAAGGCGATAAGGCCGATGAAACTGCGCGCGAAAAAGCTGACAATTTCGCTGACGATCGACAAGGGTGCAAGGCGGCGCCATTCGCCATATTCGGCTTCCGTGGCCGCCGCATCGGGCCGCTCGGGCAAGTGGATCACGCGGTCGTCGAATTCCATCACATGCTGTCCTGCCGAATTTCAGCGCGGATATGTTCGCGCATGGCCTCGGCATCGGCGCGCGGAAGGCCGGGCAAATGCACCGTGCTGTTATGCGAACCGGCGCTGTGCATGACCAAAGTCGATAAGCCGAATAAGCGCTCCAGCGAACCCTCAAAAATATCGATATGCTGAACGCGGCTAAATGGCATGATGGTGTCTACGCGCCATAGATTGCCACGCTCAATGCGGATGTTGTCAGCATTCATGCGGTATCCGATGCGCATCTGAACGCGGAACGGGCGCAAAAATGCGAACAGCACCATGAAAAATCCCATGGGCACAAGAATAGTTCCGCTGCTGATCCAATCCTCAGCCACCAATTTGTATTCCAGGACGCCCGCGCCGATGAGCAAGGGGATGGCGAAAATCAAACTGCGGACCATGATGACCCAGACATACCGCCGACTGACGGGGGTAAAGTCCTGTCCTGCGTTTTGATCACCAATGTCCATGAATCCGGTTCCTTTTCAATCGATACACTTATGGCCGCGATGCGGTTGGCAAGGCAAGCGCGAGTTGTTGGCGAATTGGGTTCGGGGCTTGCCAGCATTGTTCTTATGGCACATAATCGCGACAGAAAATTACGCGCCGAGATATGGCCATATTCACAGGAGCCCAATCATGACCGTTTCGTCTGCCCTTCACGCCCTTGTCCGTGATGTAAGCACCGATGCTGATGCGCAATGGCTTTTTGATTGTCTCCATATCGATGCCGCGTTGACGGATTGGGAAGGAGACGCGGTTCCGCGCGCATCGTTGGCGATGGCGCTTAACCTGTTGTTGTACCGCGATGTCGTTGCCGCTGTGCCATCGGCGCAGGATTATGTCGCGATGGCGAAGGCACAGCGGCGGCGGATTCATTTCGATCATGGTGCACTCCGCACGATCTTGTTTGGTGAAAGTAACGGCTATGGCGGCAACGCCACCGATGGGCATCGGGCGTTTGACCGGTTTTTGAAGCCGCTTGGCTATGCGATTGCGGCCGATTATCCTTTGCCACGCCTTAAAATGACGGGCCGCGCCTATTGTCATACCGATCATCCCGAAACGGTACCGCAGTTTTTCGTTAGCGAATTGCATGTTGATCAGTTCAGCCATGATTTCGCCGCTGCCGCGCACCGGGTTTTTGGCAGTTGGGCCGACCCGTTGGACGCAGACAGTGTCGACCGATTGGCGGCGTTACAACGGGATCATTCGCTACCGCGCGCGGATGCGGTGGCGCTTTTGCCGATTTTGCGCAATGCCTTCACGCGGCGACATGCGGTCCCTCGGCTTGAAGATTATAAGGCGCTTTTGACGGAAAGCGGAGAGGCGGCGTGGATTGCGACAGAGGGCAATGCGTTTAACCATGCGACCGACCGCGTCGCCGATGTCGATGCGCTCGCCGCTGCGCTGAAAGAGGCTGGTCTGCCGATGAAAGACACCGTTGAGGTGTCGGCCAAGGGTAGCGTGCGTCAGACGGCGCTGCGGGCGGCATTGGTTCCTCGCCCCTTCCTTGATTCAGAGGGCGTGACGGTCATGCGCGATGTGCCGGGCAGCTTTTATGAATTTATCACCCGTGATACCGACGCCGAAACGGGCCAAATGGATTTGGGTTTCGATAGCGGCAATGCCACCGGCATCTTTGCGATGACCAAGGGGGCCGGCTGACGCACGGCGCATCGGGCCGGGCATCGACGAAAAAAAGGACGGGCCATTGCTGACCCGTCCTTTTTGTTTGTCCCCGCAACGCGGACGGGAACATTGGCTTAAAGAACGAAATCACCCTCAACCAGGTTGGTTTCGCCGACCATACGGATCCAGAAGTCTGCAACTCCGTCACCGTCTGTGTCACCTTGTACCGTGGTGATGCCCGCCGTCACGACATAGCGAAGCTCGCCCGCCGTTCCAGTGAACGCACCAGTGCCAAGGAAAGTGAAGGCATCGTTGGCGTCACCGGTGATCGCGTCAACCATCGAGAGGTCGATACGGTCGCCCTGTGCCTGGCTAAAGTCGCGAATGACATCGGCGGTGGCCGCTGTATTGCCGCTGAAGTCGCCATCGGCAAAGACAAACCGGTCTGCGCCGGCATCGCCCCAGACATTATCACGCCCTGCACCACCTCGGATCACATCGTTGCCGTTGCCGCCATACATGCTATCTGCGCCACCGCCACCGGAGAGGGTGTTGGCCCCATTGTTGCCGCGAATGACATTGTCGAGATCATTGCCCGTGCCATTAACCGCGGCGCTGCCAGTGAGCGTTAGACGCTCCAAATGATCGCCGAGTTCGTAGCTAATCGACGAACTGACCAGATCATTTCCTTCCTCAGCCAACTCCGTCACCGTATCGCCAACATTGTCGATATAATAGGTGTCATCGCCGGTGCCGCCAGTCATTGTGTCTGCGCCGGTTCCACCGTACATTTGGTCATTGCCGCCCCCGCCAATCAGCGTGTCGTCTCCGGCCAGACCGGACAAGACATTATTGGCCCCATTTCCGGTGATGACATTGCCCAATGTGTTGCCATAGCCATTGGCATTGCCCGCAAAGGCCAGCGTCAAATTCTCAACATTGTTGGCAAGCGCATAAGAACTGGTGGTGGTGATAACCGTATCAATGCCTTCACCCGAAAGCTCGGTGACAACATCGCTGCCACTGTCGACATAATAGGTATCGTTACCAAGCCCGCCGACCATGATGTCCGCATTCGCGCCGCCGTTGATGATATCATCGCCGTCGCCGCCAAGCAGAAGGTCATTGCCTGCTTCGCCGAACAGGCTGTCATCGCCGACCCCGCCAAAGACCGTATCCGCGGATGCACCGCCAAGGATAAAGTCATCGCCACCTTCGCCCAGCAGCGTGTCGGCGCCAGCCAGACCGCTAATCATATCGTCCAATGTAGTGCCGATTATGGTGTCGGACGCCGCTGTCCCGGTTGACGCCTCGGCTGCACCGTTAATGGTGAGCGTGAAGGTGGCCATCGACGACGCGCCAAACTCATCCATGACGGTATAGCCGATTGTGAGAACAGCGCTTTCCCCGGCGGAGAGGCGATCATACACCGACTCTACGCCACTCGGCAGACCAGCAGGCGGTGCGAACACCAACTCATTGTCGAAGATGCTAAAGTCAGCGGCAATCGCGTCCAACTCACCATCGGTAAGTGTACCAAGGCCGGTAACGGAGCCAAGGCTAATCGCCGACAGCGTAAGCACGTTGTCATCATCAACATCGGTGTCATTGCCAATGAGGTTGAAAGTGCCGCCCACATTCTCGGTCAGCGCCGCCATATCCGCAACAGCTTCCGGAGCATCATTCGCGCCCGTCACGGTGATCGTGATCGTTTGCGGATCGCTTGCCGCATTGCCGGTGCCGCTGTCATCGGTGGCAATGTAGTCGAAAGTCACAACCTGCGTCGCGCCTTCGGCCAGATGCTGATACGCGGCATCCCCGGCATCAAGGGTGAAACTGCCGTCAGGATTAAGCGTCAACCCCGCTGGCGTGCTGCCCACAATCGAGAACATATGTGTGTCCGTCGCGTCGACATCTGAGGCCAATACGGCAACGGTTGCGTCCAAAACGCTGTCTTCGGTCACGCCCAGAGGCTCAACTTGAACCGCCAGCACTGGCGTATCATTGGTGCCGGTGATGGTCACAGTCACCGACTGCGTCACCACGCCGCCAATGCCATCATCGATGGTATAGCTGAACACATCCGTGCTCGTCTCGCCATCGGCCAGCGATTGGAATTGTTCACCCGGGTCGTAGACAAAGTTGCCATCACCGTTAATCGTGACACTGCCCAGCAGGTCGGTATCGTCGATGGTGACGGTCAATGTGTCCGCCAAGTCCACATCGGAGAAGACAGGCACGATAACAATCGCCTCGCCATCCTCCAACGCAGCGCCGACGAGCGCTTCGACAACGGGGTCATCATTGGTGCCCGTGATCGTGACAGTCACGCCTTGCGTCACCACGCCGCCATTGCCGTCATCGACAGTATAGGTGAAGCTATCCGTGGTCGTTTCACCAGCGGCCAGCGACTGGAACGCCGTCCCCGGCTCGTACACAAAGTCGCCATCCATGTTGATGGTAACGCTGCCTAAGGTGCCAGTGGTGTCGATGGTGACGGTCAATTCGTCGGCCAAATCGGCATCAGTAAAGTCAGGCGCAATCACAATTGCCGCGCCATCCTCAACCGCATTGCCCGTCAAGGCTTCGACAATTGGCAGGTCATTGCTGCCCGTTATGGTAATAACGACATCCCGTGTGTCGGTGCCGCCATTGCTGTCGGAAACCGTCAGCGTATAGGTCAGCGTCAACACCTCACCCGCAGAGAGGTAATCCAGCGCACTGTCGTTTATCGCAAAGGCCCAATCGACGCCGCCGCCTGTGCCGGTGCCATCGGTTTGGGTAACCGTGGTCGTGAACAGCGAGGCGAGATCTTCCTCAGTCAGGCCGCCCATGGTTGCGCCCGATGCCGCAACGGTAACCGCAACGGAATGCTCAACACCGTTTTCGGTGTCTTCGTCGGTATCGCGGTCGAGCAAATCAACATCGCCGAAGTTGATCGAACCGTTGGCCTCCAACTCAGCCTCGCCGCGCGTGACATCCGCGACTTCGGTGAGTGCGGCGGAAAAGTCGCCCAGTACCGTGTCGATAACTGGCGCATCATTGGTGCCGGTGATCGTCACTGTCACATTTTGTACCAATTCATCCGACGCGGTGCCAACAATCCGCAGTTGGAACACCTCCACGCGGGTTTCGCCAACCGCAAGGAAGTCGGTCGCCGCCGCGCCGATGGAATAGCTCCATTCCAGCTCGCCCATGCCGTCGTCCAATGCCTGATTGCCGATCGTCGCCGTCATGGCTCCGCCGGAAATCGTGCTCGATCCGCCAACACGCGACACCAATACGACATGGTTGGTAAAGTCGGCATCCTCATATTGGATGGTGCCGGTATCGGTAACCATGCCCATATCCGGTTCGCTCACCGCCCCTTCAAGGTCGTTGATAGCGCCGGGGAAGATCGTGTCGTTGTTGCCGTTAATGGTGATGGTGATCGGCTGCACCGCCGTTCCACCCGCGCCATCGTCCACGGTCACATTGAGCACCACCGTCAAGGTCTCGCCAAAACGAATGAAATCAAGCGCGCTGTTGTCTGGCTCAAAAGTCCAAGTTACCGTGCCGTCATTGCCGGTCAGCGGCGTCAGGCTAAGCGCGGCGACAAGGCCTGCCTCCTGCTCATCGGTCAACCCGCCAGCAAGCCGCGCACCGTAGTTGGTGGTGAAGCTGCCGAAGGAAACCTCCATTTCGGTCTGGCCATTGGTATCGGCATCGGCAACCGCAAAGCTGCCGCTGATAGGTGCAACCGCACCCTCGCCCGTTAAACCAACCGGCTCATTAACCGACCCGCTCACCACGCCGGCGGTCAAGACTGGCGCATCATTGGTACCGGTGACCGTAACCGTCACTGTCCCGGTGTCTGTCCCACCATTTCCGTCGTTGGCCGTATAGGTGAAGGTGACTTCAGCGGTTTCCCCCTCGGCGAGATATTCGAAATCGCCATCGGCGTCGAATACGATTTCTCCATCCTCATTGACAGCGGCCACGCCCGAAGCGGGCTCGCTGGCAATTGTGATGGTATGCGTGTCCGTTACATCGACATCGTTTACAATCGGCGCGATGACAATCGCTCCGCTGTTTTCGCCTGCGGAACCTGTAACATCCTCAGCTTCAGGTCCATCATTGGTGCCGACCACGGTAAACACGGTCGATGCCGCCGTGGTGGTATGGCCGTCGGTAACATCATAGTTGACCACGACCTCGAGTTCCTCACCCGCGGCGAGGTAATCATAGGCCGGATCATTGGTGTCAATTTGCAAAGTCTGGCTGTCGAACGCCGATATTGTGACATCGTCGATCAAGAAGCCCTGACGGTTCGGGCCAGCGCCATCGACCGGGAACGGATTGCCCGCCGCTTCGCCGCCACGGAACAAAATCCGGTTGACGGAATAGTCTGCCGGATCCCAGCCCGATGTGAAGTTGGCGTAGAAGTTCTCAAAGCTGCCGCCGGTGCCAACCAAATCGCCATTGACCCAAAACTCAATGACATCGTTGTTCAGCCCATCGACGGTGCGAAGGCGCACTTCGATGGTGTGATCAACCGTTGGATCCAGACCCGCGATCAGCTCAACATTGCCCGTACCAAAGGTAAAGTCAGCCGCCACGCCATTGTCGTTGGTCCAATTGCCATCCAGCGTCGGGGTCGATTGCACAAGCCGCAGCCCGCCATCGACATATTCCACCGCCATGAAGTTGAACCGGTCATTAAAGGCTGCTTGACCAAAGTCGATTTCCATCCGGCTGCCGTCGGCTACCTCGCTCACCGCGCGAATGGTGAAGGCAAAGCTGATCGTATCGCCATTGGCACCGGTGATGTTCTCACCCACGCTGAACGCAAGTGCTGGCGAATAGGGTCCGCCAAAATCACCCGAGGCGGGGTCATTGGCCAGCAGCAAGCTCTGATCGCCGTCAATATCGACAATTGCGTTGGCGGGCGAGTTGGGCGAGGCATCGGTCCAGCCATTTTGGCCAACCACGCTGCCCAGTGCATAATCCTCAAAATCGATGGTTAGTGCGGTGGCCGCCACAAAGCTGACGCCCGCTGGCAGTACAGCGGGGATCAGCACCACGGCACCTTCGCCGATATCGGCATCGGTGACATTGGCAACGGGGTTCACCGTTTGAATGCCGCTGCCTTCGCTCACCGTTGCGGTAACCGCGCCGGATACCACAGGCGCGTCATTCTCGCCCGCGATCGTCACCGTGACTGTCTGCGTTACTACGCCGCCATTGCCGTCATCGACGGTGTAGGTGAAGGTGTCGGTCGCTTCTTCGTCCTGGATCAGGCCATCAAATGCCGTGCCGGGATCGTAAACAAACGCACCATCGACAATCGACACGCTGCCCAAGGTGCCGGTTGTATCAATGCTGAGCGCCAGCACATCGCTGGTATCGACATCGCTGTACACCGGAACAATCGTCGTCGGCGCAGCATTCTCCGCAACCGTGGCGGAGACCGCCTCAACCACCGGTATGTCATTCGTGCCATTGATGTTCACGAACACATCCCGGTCAACGCTGCTGCCTTGGCCATCCTCAACCGTTAGGGTGTAGGTCATGGTGACGCTTTCCCCATTGGCGAGATATTGGAATGTCGCCGCACCCGGGTCAAAGCTCCATGTCACGTCGCGGCCATCAACTGTGGCGGTGACATAATCGGTAAAGTCCGCCGCAAGGCCGCTTACGGTCCCGCTGCTGTTTGTCGCGGTGACAGAGACGGATAACTCATCATTGGTATCAACATCGGCAAAGTTCAGCGTGCCGCCCACGACCAAAGACGCCTCGTCCTCACCAAGGCTTTGACCGATTACGCCGCCGATCAGCGTGACAGGGTCATTCGTGCCGACCACTGTCAGTGTCAGCGTACCGCCGACCGCTGCGCCCGCGCCGTCGGTGCGCGTGTATCCGATTTCCAGCATCAATTCCTGCCCAGCGGACAGATATTGATACGCGTCAACGCCAGGGTTGAAAGACCACGCGCCATCCGTTTCTAATGTGAAGCCATCCGGTGCAGTGTCGTCCAGTGCGTAAAGCGCGTCGTCCTCAAAATCGGTATCGCTGTCGTTTGCCGCGACATTGCCGGTGACCGGCATACCATCCTCAGTAGCATCGGCGGTTTCGCCTATGACGACAGGCGCGTCATTGCTGCCCGTGACCGTCACCGTGACATTTTGCATCACGGTTTCATCGCCGTCCGAAATGCTGACGGGGAAAGTCAATTCGATCGTGTCGCCTTCGTTCAACCAATCAAGGTCGATCGCGGCAGGGTCATATGTCCATGTGACGGTGCGGGTCGCACCATTGGCGCTGCTCGCATTGTCGATGGCTACGGTCATGCCGTTGACCAAGGCGCTGATGTCAAAGGCCACTGGCAGGGTCGCACCGCCATTGTAAACCACGACGGCTGCACCGACCGTTGGGGACAGCGTATCGGCGCCGTCGACATCGGAAACTTCGATTGTGCCATTGACAGCGGCAATGTCCCATGCGGCGGCATCGACGGGTTCGGTCACTTCAAGCGAGGGTGTGCTGACGTTGCCCAGCACTGGCGCGTCGTTGGCACCGTTAACGGTGATAACGATTTGCCCCGTGGTCGCGTCGCCGCCGTCTTCATCGGCAACTTCATAGGTGAATGTTTCGGTGACAACTGCACCTTCGGCCAGCGCATCAGTCGCGGGATTGCCATTGTCCAGCGCGTACGAATATGACCCGTCGGAGCCAAGCGTCAGGATGCCATAGGTGCCGGTCAAGTCGATGCTATCGCCCAACGCAATCGCCATATCCGCAGCCGCTACGCCAGCCATAGTCACAGTCAGCAATGCGTTGCTGTCAACATCGCTATCATTGTCGAGGACATTGCCGGTGGAGAGGCCTTCGCCCGCGCCTGCTGCGCCTTCTTCGACCAGCGCCGATCCCGTGTCCGCAACGGCTAAAGGCGCGTCGTTAGTGCCGGTGACGGTGATGGTGACATCGACCGTATCCGAACCGCCTTGACCATCGTCAAGCGTCAGCGTGTAGGTGAGCGTCGCGGTTGCGCCCTCGTCGAGATAATCGAACAGGCTGTTCGCTGCGCTGAATGTCCAATTAATGGTGCCATCAGTGCTAAGGCCATCCGTCTGCGTCACGGGCGCGGCGAGCAATGCGAGCAAAGCGGCAGTGTCGACCGCCACCAGGCCAGTCGCTTCGCCGCCCAGCACAACGGCTGTCGCCGACGCGCTGTGCACATCGGATAAGTCAATATCGGAAAAGTCAATAACGCCGTTTACTTCGACGGGCGTATCGTCGGCGGTTAAACCGGCGGTTTCGGTTACTTCGCCGCTGTCTATGCCAGCGCCAGTGGCGGCGGAAATCGTTGGAGCGTCATTGGTACCCGTGATGGTTACCGTCACGCGCTGCGTCAATTCTTCGCCATCCGCGCCGGTAATCGTGATGTCGAATTCTTCCGTCAGCGTTTCACCCGCGGAGAGATATTGCACGGCAGCGTTGTCGACCGAGTAAATCCAATCAACAAAGCCGGGGTCGGACGCATTGTCGCTGTCGTCCAGCATATTCGCAATCAACGAACCAAGCGGCGTGCCTACGGCATCAACAACGGGGACGTGAAAGCCGCCCTCTGCGTCGGTGAATTCAATACTGCCCGTCGTGCCCAAGCTATCGATAGGCTGAACATTGGTATCCTCGCTTACGCCGCCTGTAAAATCGCCACCTGTGATGCTGATTGAGTCCGCCATGCTATTTCTGCGAATTTTGATTGCAAAAATGGCTCCCGCAAAGTGCAGGATTATTTTTATGATTGGAGAAATTCGGTGAACATGCTCACGGTACAGGACTAAACCCGTGCCAGACCAAAATTAGGGCAAGTCCTTGGCATTTTACCAATTGACGGCCCCCGAATCCCCTGACCCGATCGGCAGATTTGTTTATTTAAGTAAACGAGTCAATTGGATTCTTTAACCAAATTTACATCTTTTGGTGGAGAAATAGTTGAACAGTTCGCAAAACCGCTAACAACCGTCGGTTTTGTACAAAAGAGACGGCATGAAAATGATCCATTTTGGCCGTAAATGTCTAAATTGTGCGCAATGCTTTGGCTGGCCGTACTGCCATCAACGGTAAAGACCCCAATATTCCAATGCTTAAAGTCAATACTGCGCCCCCTGCCAAAATGGACAAGACAACAGACCAATCGGGCGCCCAGCCAAATTCAAATATCTGCACAATCACAAACCAAGCGGCCAGCATCCCCAAAACCAATGCAATCGCCGCCAACGCCGCCGCGAGCAGCGCGTATTCAATGGCTTGCACCGCCAAAATCTGTCGCCGCGTGCCGCCCAGAATTTTGAGGACCACGCTGTCGTAGGCGCGCGATTGTGCCGATGCTGCAATCGCACCGACCAGCACAGCGATGCCCGCCAGAATTGTAATCGACGCCGCTGCTAAAATCGCACCCGCCATTTGGTCAAGCAACGTGCGCACTTGGCCAATGACTTCATCCACCGCGATCACCGATGCGGCGGGGTAAGTTTTCAACAAATCCCGCGTAATCGCGCCTTCCTGATTTTTGGCGTTTGCGCCTTTGGGCAATGTAACCGTTGCGGTGAGGCTATGTGGCGCGCTGGCAAAGGTGTTGGGGGTGAACACCAACACATAATTGAACCCCATTGTGTCCCAGTTAATCTTCCGCAGCGAGGCAATTCGCGCCTCAATCTCTCGCCCCAATACCGACACCGTGAGCATATCGCCGACGGTAAGGTCCAAGAGCGCTGCTTGCTCCGCGTCCAGCGACACCATAGGCGGGCCAGCGTAGTCCGCCGCCCACCATGTGCCGGCGGTGAGTTCGCTACCTTCTGGCAATACTGCGCTGTACGTCACGCCACGCTCACCGCGCAGCAGGAATGCACCATCGGCAGTCTCACCTAAATCGGCCACCCGCGTGCCCTTCACCGCCACCACAGTCCCGCGCAGGGCGGGAACGATGTTAAGCTCTGCCTTTGCCTCTTGGCCCCTGACCAAATCGGTAAGCGCCGCATCTTGCCCCGATGGGACGTCGAGGATGAACAGGTTCGGCGCAACCTTCGGCACGCTTTGGTCTATTTCAGCGGTAAGGCTCGTCTGGATACCGGCGAGGGTCACAAACAAGGTCAGCGAAAGGCCCAATGCCACCACCAATGCGCTGGTCTGCGCACCGGGGCGATAGAGGTTGGTGACCGCCATACGCACCAGCGGCGAGGCAGGGCTGCCCGCCTTGCGCGCCAAATATTTAACGCCAAAGCCAAGCGCCCACAGCAGAACCAGCACCAATGTCGTTGCACCAATAACCGACGCGGAGAACAACGGTTCCTCCGCCGTCCCCAAAATCAGCGCCAACAGGCCAAGCAACGCGCCGCCAATCATCGCCCAAGTCGTGCGATCCAATCGCACCCGCCGCTCCGCCGTTTCGGAACGTAGCAAGGCGGCCGCAGGCTCAACCTTTGCACGCGCCAGCGGCGGCAACGTAAAGATCACGGCCACCAACGCGCCGTAAATTGCGGCGATAATTAGGGGTAAAGGATAGACGCGCAACTGCGGCGACACAGGCAAGACATCGCCTGCTACCGCGACAATCATTGGCGGCAATAATGTTCCGATGATTAGCCCCAAGACAATCGCGGCGGCGGACACAAGGCCCATTTGCAGCAGATAAATTCGCGCAATATCCGCCGATTTTGCGCCAATAATTTTCAGCGTCGCAATGGTTTTGCGGCGCAGGCCAAGGTATGACGACACGCCATTGCTAACCCCGATCCCCGCTATAATCAGCGCGGTTAGGCCAATGAGCGACAGGAACTGCCCCATACGATTGATAAACCGGTCGGTGCCGGGCGCGGCATTGCTGCGGTCATCAATGTCCCATCCTTTGCCGTCGTAGCGGGTTTCCAAATCCTTCCGTACTGCGGCAAAATCGGCGCCAGCGGGCAGGCGGATGCGGTATTTTGCGTCAAACAAGCTGCCCGGTTGGATAAGTTCGCTGCGCCGCAGTCCCTCCATCGACACGATCGCGACGGGGCCGAGGGTGAAGCCTTCGCCAACACGGTCGGGTTCGTTGGCGATGATGTCTGCGATCGTGTAATCGGCAGAACCATAACGCAACTGGTCGCCCGGCTTTACCGACAGCCGCAATGCCAACGCTTCTCCAATTAGAATGCGGTCGGCGGGCAGGGGGGCGTAGGTGCCGTTTTTCAACGTGAGCGCGCCGTATAAAGGATAGGCATTATCAACGCCTTTAAGCTCCGTCAGGACGGCGGGCGGGGCATCGCCGGTTGCGCCGACTTTTTGCGCCATCGCGCGCATCCGGATCGTCTCACTAAACGCGCCGAGCTTTTCCAACTCCGCCCGTTCGCCCGCGTCCAATTCGCGCTGCGTCATTTCGATTTGGATGTCGCCGCCAAGGATCGTCTGCCCGCGTTCCTCAATTTCGCCCGTAATCGCGCTCGTCAGACTGCCGATAGCCGCCAGCGTCGCCACGCCAAGGAATAGGCACAGGAATAGCAACCGAAGCCCGCGAAACCCGCTCGCCAAATCGCGGCGGGCAATGCGCCAACTTTGCGCCCAACCTAAAGCGGTCATGCGGCTTGCTCATCGCTTACGATGCGGCCATCGGCCATACGAATGACCCGGCCGCATTTGCTGGCCAGCGCAGTGTCGTGCGTTATGATGACCAATGTCGCGCCGGTGTCAGCCTGCCGCGCAAACAGCAGGTCGATAATCGCATCGCTAGTACTGCCATCAAGGTTCCCAGTCGGCTCATCGGCAAAGATGATCGCGGGGCGCGGAGCCAGCGCACGGGCAATCGCCACACGTTGCTGCTCACCGCCCGACAATTGCGCGGGGTAATGGCCAATGCGATGCGACAGGCCGACTTTGCCGAGTTCCTCCTCCGCCCGCGCGAAGGCGTCCGCTGCGCCCGATAATTCCATCGGCACCGCGACGTTTTCCAACGCCGTCATGGTGGGCAACAAGTGAAAGGATTGAAGGACGATGCCAATCCCGCTCGATTTGTTTTGGTCGGCTCCGCCTCCGCGCCGCACCAGCGCCAACGCATCTTCATCCATCGCGCCAAAATCCAAGCCCGCGACGTGGACCTCGCCGCTGCTCGCCTGCTCCAAACTTGACAAAACCGCCATTAACGACGTCTTGCCCGACCCCGACGCGCCAAGGATGGCGACCGTCTCGCCCGCGCCAATCTCCAAATCAATATCGCGCAGGATATGGACAGGGGCCACATCGCTCCCCAATATAAGGTTGAGTTTGCGGGTGCGGACGACAGTTTGCGCCTGAACGGGTGCGTGCATGATGGGAAAGCCTTTTAAGGGAGAACGGGCCTTATGAATAAGCGTTTGATGCAATATGGGGCGGCGTTCGCGATTGTCCAGCTTTTGAGCGCGTGCGGGGAGGGTGCAAGTGCGCCAGTGGCGGAGACAGTCGAGACTGCTGCTACCCCCAACGATGCGCCTAGTGCGGCGACCGATACGCTCATCGTCACCTTTGGCGACAGCCTGTTCGCTGGATACCAACTCGACGCGGGCGACGGCATGGCGCCCGTGTTGGAGGCGGAATTGCGCGAAACCCTGCCCAATGCCCGCGTGTTCAACGCCGCCGTGTCAGGCGATACCAGCGGCGGGGGGAGGGCGCGGTTGGCGTTCGTCCTCGACGGCCTGCCGAAGAAGCCGGATTTGGTCATCGTTGAGTTGGGCGGCAACGACATGCTGCGCGGCCTGCCGCCTGCCGAGACCGAGGCGAATTTGACCGCGATGTTGGAGGAACTGCAACGCCGCGAGATACCCGCGATGTTGGCGGGAATGCTTGCCGCCCCGAATTTGGGCGCGGAGTATAGCGCCGCGTTCAACGGCATGTACCCGCGCCTGTCGAAGAAATTCACCATCCCCCTCTACCCCTTCGTCATGCAGGGCGTGGTGGGCAAGCCCGACCTGATGCTGGACGATGGCATCCACCCGAACGCGGACGGTGTGAAGGTGATGGCGGATGGGTTAGCGCCGTTGGTGAAGGGCGCTTTGGGGGAGTAAATTGTTCAGCTTTGGCGGGTAAGCTTTTGGCGGGCTAGGGTTAAGGGGAAGCAGCATGAGCGGCAAGGTTTGGATGAGCAGCGTGCTGGACAATTACGATATCGGCATGAAACAGGGTTCGCGGACGAAGTTTTATGGCCGTCAATGGACACCAGCGTCGTTCACAATTCCTCCTGAGCCTGAAGACGTTTACCAAGCATTTAAGCGCCATCGTCAAGGCTTTGCTTTAGAGCGTGTGGACTTCCCTGAAGCCATCGCCATTTGGGACGAAAAGCGTTTCAAAAAGATAATGGACCTTTTTACGGCGGGACCATTTTTTGCTGTCAAAGGAAAACTTGCGGAAGTCCTCTCCCGCTTTGACCTTGGCGATGGCGGGTTGATTCCGTTTCCGATTTACAAGGCGGATTTAGAGACGCCTTATCCGGGCGCGTTTTTCCTGCTCAATTTTGGCGCGCAGAAAAAACTGTCCTGCCTGAGCAGAGCCAGAATGTCGAAAAAAGAGGTGTTAGTCAAAAATCCGGGCTAGAGTTATGGAAGATTAAAATTCGCGCAAGTGACGGTGATGTTGTTGTGACGCCGGATTGTCTAGCCGGTGCAGACATCTGGTTCGATCCCGTAATTTATAACAAAATTTTTATGTCCGATGCTTTGGCGCAAGCGATCATAGACATAGGCATGGGTGATGTCTTCAAGTTGCAAGAATGCCGGATCGCGGGAGATGCACAATGACCTAGGCCGTGAACTCATAAACAGGATTCCCAAGGCGGCAATTTTCTGATTCATTGTTGGCATGAGCCGATATGAGATGACCGAATTTGAGTGGCGGGTGATTGCGCCGCTTTTGCCCAAC
>JBGSOJ010000115.1:0-4143 GCA_041739175.1 Sphingomonadaceae bacterium | reverse complement strand
TGGCGGCGGCGGTGGCGGCGCATCAGCACCAAACTAAAGCGTGAAATGAAGAGAAGGTCTGAACCATGAATGCACCCTGGAAAGCTGGCGCTACAAACCGCGAACCCTTTATGGCCTTTGTCTGTGATGACATGGCGCTCGATACCGTGCGCCCGGTTGCGGAGGATATGGGCTGGCAAATTGAAAAATGCCACAAGGGCGGCCTGCACAACGCCGTGCAGACTCTTTCGGTTTCGGCCAGCCCGCACATTCTGCTGGTTGATTTGTCGGAGGCTGGCGATCCCCTGTCCGACATCCATTCGCTTGCCGAAGTGTGTGAGCCAGGTACAATCGTTATCGCATCGGGGCAGATCAACGATGTGCGTCTGTACCGTGATTTGATGATGAGCGGCATTCACGATTACCTGCTGAAACCGTTCAGCGCCGATGCCTTGCGCGATTCGTTGACGCAGGCGATGAATATATTGAACGCGCCGCGCAACGAAGAGGGCGCGGCGGGACACAAACATGTCTCCACCGCCATCATCGGAACGCGCGGCGGTGTCGGCGCGTCAACGATTGCGACGTCGCTTGCCTGGCATTTCAGCGTGGGTTTGGGCAGCCATACCGCTCTGCTGGACCTCGATGTCCATTTCGGAACCGGCGCGCTAACGATGGATTTGGAGCCGGGGCGCGGACTGACCGATGCCATCGAAACGCCAAGCCGGATTGACAGTCTGTTCTTGGAACGCGCCATGTTGAAGGCGAACGAAAAACTGGCGATTTTGTCGTCGGAAGCGTCAATCGGATCGCCGATCATGACCGACGGCAGCGCGTTTTTCCAACTGCAAGAAGAATTCCGTGCCGCGTTCGAGAATACGGTTATCGACATGCCGCGCAATATGCTGATCAATTATCCGCAATTGCTGGTCGATGTGAATGTCATCGTGCTGGTGTGCGAAATGACATTGGCATCAGCACGCGACACCATTCGCATTCTCGCGTGGCTCCGTTCCAACGCGCAACATTGCCGCGTCATTTTGGTCGCGAACAAAGTTCAGGCAGGCAATTTGGAAATCACCCGCAAGGATTTTGAATCCTCGGTCGAACACAAAATCGATTTGTTGATCCCCGCCGATGCAAAGGCAGCGGCCACGGCAGCGAAATTGGGGCAACCTTTGATGGAGGCGGTGTCGACCAGCAAAGTCGCCGCGAGCATGCGGGCCTTATCCGACATGATAAAAGACAGCATCGAAGACGAGGCCGATGAAACCCCCGAACCCGGCATGGGCAAGCGGGCCGCGAAAAGCGAAAAATCGGCGCTTGCAGGGTTCAAATCCCTGCTCGGCGGCAACAAGAAAAAAGGCTGAATACGGGCTCAGCGCAGTCTTAGCCCCCGTGAAGCAAATGGCAACGAGCCACAGTTTTGGGCCGGACAACGGGTGCCGGATGTGATTGGAAATAGCGCGCGATGGACTTACAGCTTATCATCTTGATTATTGGCATCGCCGGCGTGATCGTTATCGGTGGCATGGCCTTTATGGGGCCATCGGCCAACAAAGCGGGCAATCGCCGGATAAAGGCCATTCGCAGCCGCTATTCCGATGATGCCGAGAATGTTGTCGAGAAACAGCTGAAAAAGGCCATGGCCTCGCGAAAGGCGCCGCCGTCCTTGTCGAGGGGCAAGCTGGGCTTCCTGGGCCAAATTGCCATTCGCCTGTCACAATCGGGCAAAAATATAACGATGCGGCAATATATGCAGGCCACTATCGGTCTGTTTGTGGTCGTCGTCGCGGTTGCCTTCATTGCGGGCATGTCGCCCTTGCTGTCCGTTTTCATGGGGTTCCTTGTGGGCTTTGGCGGCCCGTATTTCTATGTGGGACGGCTGATCGCAAAGCGTCAGAAACAGTTTGTCAATGCATTCCCCGATGCCATCGATTTGATGGTACGCGGCCTGCGTTCCGGCTTGCCGGTAACCGAAACCTTGGGGATCGTGGCGAAGGAATTAAAAGGCCCCGTGGCCGAAGAATTCAAAATGGTGACCGAACGCATGCGCATCGGCCGCACGATGGACGATGCCTTGGCTGAAACGGCGTTGCGCCTGAACACGGCCGAGTTCAACTTTTTCTGCATTACCCTGGCCATTCAGCGCGAGACAGGCGGCAATCTGTCCGAAACGCTCAACAATTTGGGCGCTGTGCTTCGTGGCCGTAAGTCCATGGTGCTGAAAATTAAAGCAATGTCGTCGGAAGGGAAAGCGTCGGCCATGATCGTCGGCGCATTGCCGTTCGTTGTGTTCGGGCTGATCTATATGATTAACCCCAACTACATCACCAAATTTTTCATCGATGAGCGGCTTATTATGACGGGCCTTGGCGCGCTTGTTTGGATGGGCATCGGCGTCTTGATCATGAAAAAGATGATCAACTTCGAAATTTGACGGCAACCGGATCAAGGCAGGAAAAAGCAACATGGAAGAAGTCGTAGCAACCGGTCCAACACTGCTTGGCGTTGACGTCATTTGGGCGGCGACGATTCTTGCCGGAATTGCGTCGGCGGCCTTGTTGTATGCCTTTTACACCGCCTTCACTGTGCGCGACCCAATGGTCAAGCGGGTCAAGGCCTTGAACGAGCGGCGCGAACAGTTGAAGGCGGGGATTGTTGTCTCCGCCTCGCGCAAACGCGCCAAGCTGGTGAAAAAGAACGAGCACGCCGACAAATTGCGCGGTCGCCTCGATTCCATGAAAGTCATGCAGGATTCCCAGATTAAGGAAATCCACCAAAAGCTCGCGCACGCCGGTATCCGAAACAAGGATGTTGCGGTGTTCATCATTTTGGCCCGCATTATTCTGCCTTTGGTTATTGGCGGCGGTCTGGCGTTGGCGCTTTATTATTTCAATGTGTTTCCGGAATGGGGCGCTCTTAAGAAACTTGGCCTGTTCGCGATTGGTGGCTTTTTGTCCTATCGCGGCGCCGATATGTTTATCGACAGCAAAGCGAAATCGCGCACAAATGCTATTCGGAAAGGGCTTCCCGATGCCATCGACCTTTTGGTGATCTGCGCCGAGGCTGGTCTGACCATCGATGCCGCATTTGCCCGCGTTGCGAAGGAATTGGGACGCGGTTACCCTGAACTGGCGGAGGAATTTACCCTCACCTCCATCGAACTTGGGTTTTTGACGGAGCGGCGTCAGGCGTTTGAGAACATGGCATATCGTGTCAACCTGGAATCATTGCGCGGCCTGGTGTCGATGATGATCCAGACCGAGAAATACGGTACGCCCTTGGCCTCTGCTTTGCGCGTGTTGTCGGCGGAATATCGCAACGACCGGATGATGCGCGCCGAAGAAAAGGCCGCTCGCTTGCCCGCGATTATGACCATCCCGCTGATTATGTTCATTCTGCCGGTGCTGTTTGTTGTTATCCTTGGCCCTGCGGCGTGTGATATTTCCGACAAGCTGATGGGCCCCAATGGCATGGGCGGCGGATAATCGTTCGGCTGTTTAAAGAAAAAACCCGCGTGCTCTTAGGGCACGCGGGTTTTTGGTGCGCGTCGCAACCCGTTAAAGCTGATGCCCCGTTCGGTCGCGCTTTGTTGCCAAATAGGCGGCGTTGTGCGCGTTAGCCGGTAGGGCATGGGGCACCCGTTCCAACACTATGATCCCTTCGGCGGCGAGGCCAGCGACTTTATCGGGATTGTTGGTAAGCAGTCGTAAGGCTGGAACCACCAACAGCGTCAGCATCCGCGCCGCTATCCCGAAATCGCGCGCATCGACCGCAAAGCCAAGCCGGGTGTTGGCGTCCACGGTGTCGAACCCCTGATCCTGCAAGGCATACGCGCGCAGTTTATTGATGAGACCAATGCCGCGCCCTTCTTGCCGTAAATACAGCAGCACGCCCCAGTTGGCACCCTCTCCTCCGGCGCTCATGGCGGTGATCGCGGCGTGCAATTGCGGGCCGCAATCGCATTTCAGGCTGCCAAGGACATCGCCAGTCAGACATTCCGAGTGAATGCGCACCAAGGGCGGCGTGCCATCCCGCTGCCCAATGATTAGCGCAACATGGTCGGTGGCATCGGCGGCCGAACGGAAAGCGACAATCTCCGCGTCCTCTGCGCCGGCGACAGGCAACCGCGCGCGGGCGGCTATCTGGAGCGCGCAGGAG